>NZ_DATCVJ010000411.1:0-15464 GCF_036566945.1 Chitinophaga sp.
GATTTGATCACATAGTTGAAAGAAGATATTTTATAATGTTGGGCGCCTACTTCATAATAGGAGTTCACCGTAATGCGACATTCCTTTTTTCCCAGGTCTTCCGCCACATAATTATCTTTTGTAACGGTCACCCTTTCTTCGGGGAGGGCGCCGGGCAGCAGGCTGATTTCAATGGGCCTGCCGTGGGTGTAGTGGTCGGGCTTTTCTCCGGCCTGGAGTTGCTGGGCTACGCGGTCGTTGACCGCTTTCATGCGCTCTACTTCCGCCTGATCCAGGTGTTTTTTGATATTGTTCCGGGAGATGACCATGGTAATGGGCGTTATCAGGAACACGATACCTATAAACCAGAGCGTTATTTTGTTGAGTAGCTTCATGTTTTGGATGTATTAAACTTATAGCCTAAGCCATATACCGTTTCAATGTAATCTGTCCCTTCTACCGCACTGATCTTCTTCCTCAGGTTTTTTACATGCTGGTAAACGAAGTCAAAATTAGCCAGATTATCGGTATAATCCCCCCAGAGGTGGGCGGCAATTGACTGCTTCGAAAGTACGCGGTTTTTATTTACCACAAAATACAACAACAAGTCAAATTCCTTGCGGGTAACATCCAGCAGGGTATCATTGACGGTAGCTTCCGCCGTATCGGTATTGAGTATTATTTCATTGAAAGTAACCAGGTTGTTGTTGATCCCTTCCAGCTTTTTCCGGCGGTAAATGGCCCTTAGCCGGGCGTGCAGCTCCGGCAGGTGGAAAGGTTTGGTCACATAATCGTCTGCCCCGCCTTCCAGCCCGTTGACCTTATCATCCAGCGCATCCTTGGCCGAAATGATGAGAATGCCGCTGTTGATGTTCTCCTGACGGATATATTTCAGCAGCTCCAGGCCGTTGCCGTCCGGGAGCATAATATCCAGCAGGATGCAGTCGTACGTGAATAGCGTCAGCTTTTCCCGGGCTGTTTCAAAGGTATAAGCCAGCTCACAGATATACTTTTCACCGTTGAGGTAATCGGAGATGCCACTGGCCAATTCTTTGTTATCTTCTATAATTAGTACTTTCATAAAAACACACCTGGGTGCAAGGTGGTTTGTAAATTTATAGCAATTTTGAAGTTTTGGAGGATTTTGTCTTTGTCCAGGATTATACTGATTTAGATGATTTTCAGGATTTTTTTTTCAGGATTAAAAAAGATTAGCGAAGATGAACAACATATGATGTTCATCTTCGCTAATCTTTTTTAATCTTATTAATCAATAAAATAAAAATCCTGAAAATCATCTAAATCAGTATAATCCTGAGTAAGACAAAATCCGCTACGAACCGAAAATCTCTTTCAGCTTTTTATTCATCGCATCATCATCTTCCCCACCACCGCCATAGCGGCCAATAATCACGCCCTGCGGATCTATGAGTATTTTGGTAGGCAGTGAATGAATGCCGTAATAATCGCTGAGATCTTCCGGATTGGGCAGGTTCTTTTGGCGCTTGGACCAATCGAGCCCGCGGAGTACATGGCGCCAGATGCCAATACCATCCTGGTTCACCGCCTTTTTCCAGGCTTCGTTGTTGGAGTCATCATCTGATACGCCGATGATTTCAAAGCCTTTGGCGCTGTATTTACCATACAGCTCTTTCAGATGGGGATTGCCTTTACGGCAGGGACCACACCAGCTGGCCCAGAAATCCAGCATCACGTATTTGCCTTTGTAGTCGGCCAGGTTGATGGTAGCGCCGTTGATATCCGTTTTGGTGAATTCGTGAGCAGGGCTACCGGGGGAGCCTGCACGTAATCCGTCCAGTTCCTTTTTAATTTCGAGGCCGTCGGCGCTTTGTTGCATGGCGGGCGACATTTTTGCATAGAAGGCTTCTCCTTCAGACAAAGGCATGCCGCTGACACGGTAACGGAGTAATTGCGCCGATACGTAGGAATCAGGATATTGGTTCATGAAGACTTTATCCGTTTTTTCCATTTCATCGTAGTAAGGCTCCATTTGCTCTTTCAGCTTGTCGAGCTTCGTTTTATAGGGTTCCAGTACTGCATCTGGCTTCTTCGCCTTCATGGCGGCGATGTATTCCAGGTTCAATTTATTAAACGCATCGGACAAGGGCTGTAGCTTTTTCTGGATCGGAGCACGGGCTATGGTGAGCTTATCCTGATCCAGCTGTACTTTGGAGCCGGTAAGTTTTGCATCTTTTAAACGGGCAGTGGAAGATTTCAGGTGCATGGTGGCCGCTTCCATAAAAAAGGAAGTGAAATCTCCTTCCCCATACATGAATGCTTTAGGATCCAGGTACATCCTGCCTTCTACCGGTTGTACCAGCTGCCCATGGAAAGAAAATTTTCCATCTTTAGACAATGTACTATCTGTCCGGTATTTATTGGCGCCCTCAGCATAGCTGAAATACACGTAGCGGTTGGGCAAACCTTTGATATCTCCCGTAAGGGTAAATGGTAATTTTTCCTGTGCCATTAATGACACTGGTAGCATCAATAGTGGAAGGGCGAAAACGCTATATTTCATGTTATTTTATTTTAGAAGATTATGCACCAAAGATTTCTTTTAATTTTTTGTTCATCTCTTCGTCGTTCGAGCCATCAGCGCCATAACGGCCAATGATATTGCCTTTCGGGTCGATCAGTACTTTAGTAGGCAAGGTTTGGATACCGTAATTTTCGCCGATATCTTTTGGATTGGGCAATTGTTTCATGACTTTATCCATTTCCTGACCCGTGAGCACCTGCCGCCAGATGCCAATACCATCCTGCGTCACAGCTTTTTTCCAGGCATCTTTGCTGCTGTCGTCACTGGCTACCCCAATAATTTCCAGGCCCTTGGGCTGGTAGGTAGCGTAGAGTTCTTTCAGGTGCGGATTGCCTTTGCGGCAAGGCACGCACCAGCTGGCCCAGAAGTCGAGCAATACGTATTTGCCTTTGTAATCGGATAAGCGAATCGGTTGACCGTTGATGTCGGTAGTAGAAAAGGGCGTGGCCGGATTGCCGGGAGATCCTTTGCGCAGCTGGTCCAGCGTACGTTTGATATCGATGCCGGCATAACTCTTTTGCAGCAGGGGCGACATTTGCTGATAGGCTGTTTCTCCTTCTTTCAGCGACATCATCATGATGCTGAAGCGAAGCAGATTGGCGGTCACATAAGAATTGGGATGTGCGGCGATAAACTTTTTATCTTCTTTCCCCATTTCTTCCTGTATCGGTCCCATCTGATCTTTCAGCGCAGTAAGCTGTTCTTTCATGGAGTCCAGTACGGCATCCGGCTGTTTTGCTTTGCGCGCCGCGATGTATTCGTTGTTGCCTTTATTATACGCTGCGTATATGGGCCGTAGTTTTTCCATCCACACTGCTTTGCTGGTATTCAACTCCTCCTGCTCTTCCTGCGAGTGGGAACCGGTGATTTTTGCGCCTTTGAAATGCCCGTTGTCGGATTGCAGATGCATCACAGCGGGCTCTAGAAATACCTCGCAGATATCTGCCGTGGCGTAATCTGCCGCGCGATCCATATACACAGAGCCCGATACAGGTTGCGGCAGTTTACCCTTGAATTCGAACTCGCCATTTTTTGCCAGCGCGCTATCGGTATGCGACGACCTGCCGCCGGTAGTGTAGCTCAGGTACACGTAGCCATCTTTAAGTCCTTTTACCTGACCAGTGAGTGTAAACGGACGCAATTGTTGCGCACCTGCGCAGAGTGGCAACAGCAAAGCGGCTATGGTTAATTTGTAATTGATCATAAGGATGTTTTTACTTTAATATTTCCGCTAACTGTGTATGCAACTTCGCCCCTCTTAACTCTTTCGCGATGATAATTCCCTGTGGATCTATCAGGAAAGAACAGGGAATAGCCTGGATACCGTATTGCTGTGCCACCTCATTGCGGAAGCCTTTCAGGTCGGATACCTGCATCCAGGGCATGCCGTCCTTTTCGATGGCTTCTTTCCACTTATCGGCTTTATCATCGAGAGATACGCCAACAACTGTGAAGTTTTTATCTTTGAATTTGTTGTATGCTTTCAGGACATTCGGATTTTCGGCGCGACAAGGACCGCACCAGCTGGCCCAGAAATCAAGTAACACATATTTGCCTTTGAAATCGGATAAGCGCACGGGCTTACCATTTACATCTCCCTGGGTAAAATCTATCATAGGCTGGCCAATGGCGCTTTTTTGCAAGATGGCTAAACGGGCAGCCAGCTTTTTACCGGCAGCTGTTTGTTGTGCCACTGGCGACAGCAATTTGAATACACTATCTACCGGTGCATACTCCCCCATCACCGCCATGTCGGCCACTAAATCTACACTCACCACGCTTTCGGGATGTGCTTTGATGTATGCTTTGGAGCGTTCTCTTCTTTGCAGTCGCAGTGCTTCCAACTTTGCTTCCAGTGCGGCTTCCGCGGTATCATTCCCTTGCACTTCGTCATACTTTGAATAAAGGGTATCCTGCTGTGCCGAAATATCCGCGATGGAATTTTCATAGGCTTTATAAGCATCCTGTGAAGCGGAGCCGGTGATCTGCAAATGGTTGATAGAATCTATATTTCCTTTTATGGTGACGGCCGTATTTTCCATGAACAATTGGAGGTAGCGGGTAGCCGTACCGATATAAATTTTTTGTGGCTCCGTGATGGTGCCCGTCCACGTGAACTGGCCATCCTTTACCGGTACCGTATCCGTTTTAGCGGAATCGGCTACCGGAATGGAAATGAACACAACGGAATCTTTCAGGCCGGTGATGCTGGCGGTAATGCTGGCTACCGGCGCCTTGGGCTGACTGCAGGCGGCGGTGAGCAGCAGTGCAGCAAACATGGTTTTTGTGTGGATCTTCATACTTAATTTTTAAGGTGTTAGTTATTGTTGGTAACCTGGGTTTTGTGGGCCTATGGCCGGGTTCATCAGGAATTCATTGTGTGGAATCGGCAGAATATATTTGATCTTATCATTCGCCGTAGGCCGCAGTTCCCCTACCAGTGCTGCCGGGAGCCGTAATAAAGCGATCCATTCCTGTCCGTCTTCTCCTACCAGGTTCCTGGATGTTTCGAAGTACAATTGTTTCAGCATGTCATTTACACTCACCGCATTATCTACTGCCGCAAAGTTGGTGACGCCGGCATGTGCCATGATATTTTTGAGGATATCACGGGCGGCGGCCAAACTACCGCCTGCACGCACGATCGCTTCTGCTTTCAGCAGGTATACTTCTGTTAAGCGGATAGCATAGGCCGTTTCTGTGAGAGCCGTAGGCTTGTTACCCTCCTGGATATATTTCAGGAAATAGAACGTACCATCTGCATAATCGTTAGCAGAACCCACCATCCAGCTGCCGCGTGGATCGTTTGCCAGCAGGTCTTTCAAAGCCGTTTTAGCTACGTACAGAGAAGAGGCGCCGGGCCAGTATTGGCGGCTGAGTACATAATAATAGCTTTCCTGGTTTTGCTGTGATTTTACACCGAGGATCACTTCCGGGCTGGTTAATCCTTTCACGTAAAAGAGATCTTTCATTTGTGGCTCCAGCTTGTACTTACTATTCAGTACGATGCTGTCGGCCAATGCAGTGACTACCGGATAATCTGCCGCCTGTCCATGACTCATCAGCACGCGCATTTTCAGTGCCATAGCGGCCCAACGGGTTACATAGATGGCCTGATTGTCGGCAGGCGCATTGATAATTGCCTCATCCAAATCTGAGAGAATGGACGTATAACTATCTTTCACCGAGCTACGTGCTTTGGAGATGGCTCCCACTGTTACAAATTCATCCCGCAGCAAAACGCCGTAGGGACTATTCAGGTCAAACCATTGTCCGAAATAGCTCAACAGTTTAAAATGCCCGTAAGCCCGCAGGAACCGGGCTTCCGCGAGAATTTCCTTCTTACGGTTGCCGGTAAATGCGTTGTCGTCCAGTGCCGTAACACCTTTGATGACACCGTTGGCCGCATTGATGATCTGATAGGAACTGGTCCAGTATACATCAGCGAAAAAAGAACTCTTGTAGTTGTTATTTTCTCCGTCATCTTCCCCATATCCATATCCCATATATCCGGCAAATACTGCAGGAGATACTTCATGTTCCATCCAGCTCGTCACGTTATTCTCCGCCTGCACATTGGCGAAGCGATAGTAAACGCCATTCAGTGCTATTTCAGAGGTGCGTTGATCCAGGATGGTATTGCCATCCACCTTGGCATTTTCAGGCAGTTTACCCAGCTCTTTTTTGCAAGCTACCCCTGTTATCAATACCGCACCAAGCATTACATATATGATCCTTTTCATAAAATCTTTTTTGTGTGTTAAAATCCAAAACGGAGACCGATATTAAACTGCTTCGTTGTGGGGAAGGTGCTTACATCAGAAGCGCCATCGATCAGACTGTAAGGGTTATTACTTACTTCCGGATCGGGACCCGGATATTTGGTAATCGTAAACAGATTGGTGGCAGAAGCATACATGGATGCATCCCTGATATGCAGTGAAGACGCCACTTTTGCCGGCAGCTGGTAAGTAAGTGTGATAGATTTTAATTTGATATAGGAACCATCGTATATATCGTTGGTGGAAGGACCGGCCGAATTTTCGCCTAAAATCAGGCGTGGACGCTCATTGCTGGGATGTTCCGGCGTCCAGCGTTCTTTGATCCGTACGCCTCTGTTGGCATAGCTATCGAAATATTTATTCTGGATATCTGCCAGGTAGAGCAGCTGTCCGCCCTGAGAGAAAGTAAGCAACGTAATCAGACTGAAATTTTTGAAGGTAAAAGTGTTGGTAAATCCGCCGAAAAAGGTAGGCTGAGAGCGACCGATCACATCACTTTTGAAAAAACCATCATCGCCTAATTCATACATGGGATCGCCAATACCGAGGTAAGGAGCGAAGTACCGCGCGTAGGTAAAATCTTTTTTATAGGCTTCGAGTTGTTTTTCGTTTTGAATGATGCCGGTCATTTTGTAGCCATAGAAAAGGCCCAGTGGCTCTCCTTTTCTCACGATAGTATTGCCCTGAATATAGGAGCTGACACTGCCCGCATCGGTGAAGTCGCTGCTGATATCCAATACCTTGCTTCTGTTACCGGAAACGTTGATGGCGCCTGTCCACTGGAATTTTTTATGTTTAATAAAATCCATCCGCAGGTCCAGTTCCAATCCTTTGTTGTTGATGGTCGCAAAATTGGAGATCACGCTGTTGTAAGAAGAGCTGGGCGCCAGCTGTGTGGCCATTAATAACCCGGTTGTATTTTTTTCATAGTATCCCAATACACCACGCAAACGGGAACCAAACATTTCAAAGTCCAGTCCCAGGTCTTTCTGCAAAGTAGATTCCCATTTTATTTTATCATTACCCAGTTGCGTAGGTACCAGCGCATTTACGCCACCGTAGGAACCGGGCGTATATAACGTATAATATAAATTATCACCAAAGTTTTGCGTACCGGTATAACCAGCACTGGCCCTCAGTTTCAGCTCATTGATCCAGCGCACCTTTTTCATAAAAGGTTCTTCGGAAATACGCCAGGCGGCGCCACCGGAAGGGAAATAACCCACACGGTTACTGGCAGGGAATTTAGATGACGCATCCGAGCGACCGGTAAAGGTGAGCAGGTATTTTTCTTTCAGCGCATAGTTAGCACGCATGTAAAAACTCAACAAGGCATTCTGGCCGGAAGTGCCGGTACTGGGCAAAGTAACCGCCGCAGAAGAAAGGTTGTTGAGGTATTTATCATCCGGAAAACCCTGACCGCTGGCAGAAAAAGAATTGTAACGATATTTTTGCCAGGAAGTACCACCTAATAAATTCAACCGGTTATTTTCATTAAACTGTTTATCCCAGGTGAGGGTATTTTCGAAAAACAGGTTCACTTCATCTGTTTGCGCCTGTGATCCGGTACCACCATTAGAGTCGTCTACGCCACTGGGAGAAGCAATAACCGCCGCACTGGGTACGTAGTTCAGCTGATGATAATTGACATAGTTGACGGAAACAGTAGACCTGAATTTCAGGTCTTTCAGCACATCATAATCACCCGAGAGCGATCCAATGAGCGTAGATGTTTTTCCCTCGTTGATACCATCCAGCAAAATCATTGGGTTCTGATTACCTACGTAATCATAGCCACCAATCTGAGAGCCGAGGAAACGGTAATAGGAGCCGTCGGGATTGCGTGCCGGCAAAGTAGGCGGCGCAAAAAATGCGGCAGGATAGGCGCCGTTGGTGATATTATTTTTAGTAAAACCGTAGTCGAGATTGGTGATGATACGAAAACGGCTCGTGATTTCATTGTCCAGACTAATTTTACCGGAGATACGGGAGAAATCTGTGCCGAGTACTACCCCATTCTGTTTGTTGTAGGCCAGGGAAGTATAATAGCGGGAGCCGGAGCCTCCACCACGAACGGAGATATCTGCGTTCTGCGAGGTGGCGTTGCGTAACACGAGACTTAACCAGTCGGTGTTAGCTGTACCCAGACTAGCAGGATTATTTATGATATTATTGGCTTTGGTGCTGGGAGGATCACCGGCAGCTGCTCTGGCGTCATTCAGGTTTTTGGCAGCTTCTGTTAGCAAGGAAAGATAATCATTCCCATTGAGGAGCTTTTCCTTTATCGGCGCGCTCACACCTGCGTAATAATTGGCTTCCAGGATGGGCTTTTGATTTTGCTTGCCTTTTTTGGTGGTGATGATGATCACCCCATTGGCTGCTTTAGAGCCATAGATCGCCGTAGCAGAAGCATCTTTCAGGATATCGATGGTTTCAATATCGCTGATATTTAATCCTGCCAGGCTATTCAATCCACGGGAAAAAGAGCCTTCTACTGCATTGTTGGGATTATCACTACCGGCCCTTTCTATTGGGTTCACTGCCTCGGCCTGATTTTGTATATACCTGTTTTGAATAGTTACCTGTACCCCATCGATGATATATAATGGGTCGTTGCCTCCCAACAGGGAAGTACCGCCACGGATACGTATTTTGGCTACGCCTCCGGGGGAACCATCGGCCTGCGTTACCTGCACCCCTGCTGCTTTACCGGCGAGTGCCTGGTCGATGCTGGTATAAGGTACATTCTTTACTTCTTCTACATTTACCGAGGCCACTGAGCCGGTGAGGTCTTTTCTTTTGGTGCTGCCGTACCCTACTACCACGTATTGGTTCAGGTCATCGACTTTGGCTTTCAGCTCCACTTCTACGGAGAGCTTACCGCCGGTATTGATATTCTGGGATTCAAAGCCTACGCAGGTAACAACCAGCACTGCGCGGGCACCGGCATTGCGGAGAATGAAAAATCCCGCCTGGTCGGTAATAGCTGCGATGTTGCTGCCTTTTACGCGTACCGTTACACCGGGTACCGGACTACCTTTGGTATCCACTACTTTACCGCGGATATCCTCCGGAGGCAGCGGTTCCCCGATGCTGACATGCTCCGGTGCAGTGGTTGTTTTGCGCGAAATAACAATGGTGTTGCCCTGAATATCGAAGCTCAGTGGCTTGTCCTGCAACAGTTTCCCCAAAGCCATCTTCAGGGGCACATCCCTGATCTCTGCCGAGACCGGGCTCACATCTGACAAATCTTTGCTCCGGTAAAAAAAGACATACCCGGTTTGTTGTTTAATCACACTGAATACCTGCTGTAGTGGCATTTCTTTGCAGGAAACCGTGACCGTTTGTGAAACTCCACTGGCACAAACGTGCAAAGCCAGCACCGTTAATAAAACTGCGGTCATTCTCATTACTCGCCAGATTTTGGTTACATAATCCGTCCCTGGTTGAGGGGACTTGCCGTGAACAAGTGAACCAACCGATGGCATGGCATATCCATGCAGGTTGCGAACAACATTAATTTTCATACCTTAGATTGGTTTTTGGTTGACAAATGTTTCTCATCCGCCTTTACAGGCAGTGAAAAGCTTTCCTAAACAGGGTTAACCATTTGATCAAAACCTGGTGCGGACGCCAATCTTGACACCAGGTTTTTTTTATGGATGAACATAAGATCTCCGCGTCCGGTGGACCTCATTCTTCATAACATGATATTACGGATAGCTATCTGTGCGGGCCTTGGTGGCGCTCCGACACGTTGGTTGTTTTGCTGACGTTGGTGGTATCAGCGATGGTTGGTTTTTGCTTTACTATTTATGGATAAATGATAATCCTTCTTCCGTCTTCTACTTTAAAGTTGATTCTTGCCTGAGATAATACTTTCAACAATTGCTCCTGTGTAAGACTTCTACCTATTTCCCCGGTAAAAGTTCCTTCCGGCACTTTATCATTATATCTGACTTCTATATTATACCACCGTGATAATTGTCTCATCACCGTAGGAATATCTGCTTCCTCAAAGGAAAAATATCCATTTTTCCAGGCCACCACATTGTTCACATCTACCCTTTTCACGTCTACTGCCTGATCTCCTGCGTTGCTCACTCTGGCCTGTTTTCCGGGCATCAGGAGTTTCGCGGCATCGCCTGCTTTTACCAGCACCGCACCTTCCAGCAGCGTAGTATTGATGGTGTTTTCATCTGCATAAGCATTGATATTAAAATGCGTACCCAGCACCAATACTTCCATGCGATTTACTTTTACCGTAAACGGACGGTTTGCTTCCGCCGCCACTTCAAAATATGCTTCCCCGGTGATGCTCACATTTCTTTCTTTACCGGTAAATGCTGTTGGATAGCTGATGGAAGAACTTGCGTTCAGCCATACATCAGTGCCATCCGGCAACGTAATTTTATATTGTCCGCCGCGGGGCGTGCGGAGTACGTTATAAGCCACTTCCGTTGCGGTAGCGTCGTCGTGTTTATACACGATTTGTCCGTGAGTGGTTTTTTCTACCTTACTATTTCCCTGCACCGACAATACGCCGGTACCGGCACTATCCAGATTCACCACGGTACCATCTGCCAGCGTGAGGGTGGCTTTATCGCTGCCCAGCGCAATAGATGCCACCTTTTCCACCGGCTTTTTGCCGGATTGTGACCAATAAAATCCGCCACCTGCAGACAGCAGCAATAACACGGCGGCTGCTACTTTCCAATTGAAGCGGCGCATCGGCACCACTTTCCCGGCCGTTTCCGGCATGGTGGCAGCATGTAGGCGCCGGCGCATGCGTAGCTCCATCATCGCCTCCGTTTCCTGCTCTTCGGCCGTTAAATGAGCGGTCAGCGACTGCTCATCGTATGCATTATACCATTGCAGTAAACGGTCCTTCTCCTCTTCACTGGCTGCTCCGGCAAGGTACTTTTGTGATAGTAAGGCCAGTTCTTTAATTTCCATCCGTGTTAATCATTTACAGGGTGCTACATAGATAAGTCTTCAAATAAGGATGTTACCCTACCTCCGGAGAAAAAAAAATTTTGAGGGGGCTGTTCTTTATTAAAACAGGGCATGAAAATAATTCCGGAACTGCAGGCGCAGACGTTGTAATGCTTTGGTGATATGCTTTTCTACCGCTTTTTCGGAGATATGGAGTTCGGCGGCAATTTCTTTGTTGCTCAGTCCCATATTACGACTATAGTCAAATACAATCCTGCATTTTTCGGGTAATTGTTTCAGCTGCTCCTGCATGGATTGTTGTAAAAAATGTAACTGGGCCGTATCGTCGGTTACCGCCTGAATGGCTTCCGGCAGGGTTTCTACTGTGGTAACGGGGATGAGTTTAGACAATTGGGTAAATACGGCATAACGGTTAGCAGTGGCCAGATAGGCAGGTAAAGATTTGATAATAGTTTGCCCCCGGCGCTGCCACAGGCCCGTAAGCACATCCTGCACCACATCTTCCGCCAGCTCCCGTGAGCGCAAACGATCATAAGCCAATACATACAAGCGTTTCCAATACCTGTTGTAGATTTCTGTAAAGGCGTTGTGATCATCGTTACTCATCATCTGAATCAGCGCGTCATCCCCGTAATTGGCGTAATCAGTCATCATCTAATACTCTAATACTTTTATGGCCGGTAATAATGAATGGTTGATAATTAAAATGATTACATATTAACGTAAAGCTAAGGTTTCGTACAAACAGAAACAATACCCGCTTACACAATATATGCTGAAATCCCTTTTCCGCCAACAGCAAATATGATGGTGAAATGCACAGGAAGAAAATAAAAAGCCCCCGGAGCGGAATGCTGCGGAGGCTATGAGATAAAAAGAATGATAATAAAGCGTTTCCCTTTGTTTACTTGATCTCTGCCAACATCTCTTTCACGGCTGCTTCCAGCTGTGCGTCCTTACCCGTTAAAAATTCTTCATAACGGAGCGGTACGCGGATATCTGGTTCTATCTGTAAATTTTCTGTAGGGCGACCTTCTTTTCCGATGGTGCCTACCATTGGAATACCGAATACCATGGTAGGATCTATCTGTGTTTCCCACCATACGGCCGTACCGGTGCCGGGTACCGGCATACCTATCAGTTTGCCGATATTCCCTTGTTTATAAATATACGGGAAGATGAATGCATCGCTATAGTTCCCTTCACTCATCAGTACACAACTGGGGGCTTGCCATTGGCCAGTGGGTTCACCGCCATTAAGTACCTGGCCCTGGGGTGCAAATTTGAGGTAGTTTTTACCGCTGAGGAAATTATAGAGATCATCATGCAGCCATCCGCCGCCATTGAAGCGGGTATCCACGATCAGGGCTTTTTTATCGCGGTTGCGGCCCATAACTTCATCGTATACGGAGCGATAGCTGGCATCGTTCATGCCTTGCACGTGTACATAACCTACTTTGCCATTGCTGAGTTTATCGACCATGGCGCGGGTATTGTTGACCCAGCGTTTGTACATGAGTGCACTTTCTTCAGCAGCAGATACCGGTTTTACGGTTTCATCCCAACGGGTTTTGGTATCCGGGTTGTAGATGCTAACGAGGATATTGTTACCCGCTTTACGGTTCAACAGGGAAGCCCAATCTGATTTTGCGGTGATGCTTTCGCCATCGATTTTTTCGATGATATCACCTTTTTTCAGTTTGCTGGCGGCTTTATCAAAGGGGCCACCGGTGATGATGTCTTCTACTTTCAGCCCGTCGGCGGTGGAGGTTTCATCATACAGGAGTCCCAGTGTGGCGGTGTTGTCGCCATTGAGTGGTTGTGGTGAGAAGCGGCCACCGGTATGAGAGCCATTCAGTTCACCGAGCAGTTCACTCAGCAGTTCTTCAAAGTCGTAGTTGTTGCTGATATAAGGGAGGAAGCGGGCGTAGTTATCGCCATACATTTTCCAGTCGATGTTTCGGATGGTAGGATCATAGAATTTTTCTTTCACCTGTTTCCATGCATGCCAGTAAATGTATTTGCGTTCTTCGTCCTGGTTAAGCGACAGTTCCGTGCTGATAGCTACCGGCGTAATTTTTCCGCTGCCGGTTTCTACTTTCACTACGCTGCCACGGTTGCTCACGAACAGGGTATTACCATCTTTGCTGAGGGCAATACTGCCGGGAGTACCGCCCAGTTTAGCGAGAATTTTTGTTTCGCCGGTTCTGGGTTCTGTCATCCACAGATCATAGCCTTTTTCAAAAGCGGCCATGTAATACAGTTTACTGGCATCTTTGCTCAGTACATAGTCGCTGATAGAGGCGCTGTTGATGGTTAATTTAACCCGTCTGTTTTCGAGGTTATTGAAATCCGGTTGGAAAACTTTTTTGCTGCTGGTAGAATCTTTTGCTTTGAGGGCAGAGTCTTTGGCGGCTTTACCACCGGTGGCTTCTTTTTCTTTCAGCAGGTTAAATTCATCTTTCGACAGTTTGTATTTATCGTATGCTTCCTGGTCGAAGAATACGGCGTAGATATCGACTTCGCGGCTGCCTTGTTTAGCGAGGGATTTACGTCCGTCGCGGTCACTGGCCCAGGTGAGCATTTTTCCTTCAGCGGCCCATTTGCTGTTGCTTTCTCCGAAGCCACTTTTTACGGGGTATACGGAAGCCTCTTTTCCTTCTGTGGAGAGGAGTGCTGCATTGGTAGAGAAGAAGTAGCCCATCTGATCATCGGTCAGGATCCATTTGCCGTCGGGGCTCCATTCGAAGCTCCAGTCGCCGTCGGAGTAGGAATGGTTATTCCCTTCCGCCAGGAGTGTACGGGATTTACCGGAAGCGATGTTAAATACTTTCAGCACATTACGATTTTCGACGTAGGCAATTTCTTTGCCATCGGGTGAAAACTGTGGCTGAAATTCTTCAGCAGCCGTAGCGATCACGGGTTCTTCTTTCAGCAGGGTGGCGGCAAAAAAGAAGGGTTCTTCCTTACGTACTTTGGTCGTTTGGTAAATGTCCCAGTTGCCGTTACGTTCTGCGGCGTAGATCAGTTTCTTACCATCGGGCGACCACCGCACCATTCTTTCCTGTTGCGGGGTATTGGTGATACGTTTGGTGATGTTACCTTCCACGCTGGTTACAAATACTTCGCCACGGGCAATGAAAGCCATTTCTTTGCCATCCGGACTCATAGCGAATTCGGTGGTGTTGCCATTTACCGGCACATTTTTCACCGTACCTGCGCGGCCATCGTTGAAGATGCTCACTTCCAGCTTACGGGGTTGTTCTCCTTCCTTCAGCGTATATATTTCCCCGTTATAGGTAAAGGCCAGGGTATTATTATCTGCCTTAGACAGATTACGCACCGGATGTTTGGTAAAGCTGGTCAGCTGCTGCATGCTGTTTTTATCGGTCAGTGATGCTTTAAAGAGGTTCTGTGAAATACCTCCTTTTTCGCTGAGATAATAAATATCATTGCCATTACCGAATACAGGCTCCCTGTCTTCCCCTTCATAGGCAGACACTTTTTCGTAGCTACCTTTGGCCACATCCATTACCCATATATCTCTTGTTACGGAAGATACATGGTGTTTGCGCATTGGATCCTCGTAGCCTTTTCTATCCTGGAAAATAATTTTATTACCGGTTTTGTTATAGTGTGCTACATCTGCTCCGGCGGCGCTGAGTAGTACTGCGCGGCCACCGGTAACAGGCACCGTATACATATTTCTGAACAGGCGATACGGAAATCTTACGCTGGCAGCAGGGGCATTACGTGCGCTTCCAAAAAGTACCTGTTTATTGTCTGCTGTAAAATCGTAGGGAAAATCACCGGCGCTGTTGGTAGTGAGTCTTACCGGCGCTCCACCGGCGGCGGGCATTACAAATACATCGAAGTTGCCGTAACGATCGCTCGCAAAGGCAATGTATTTACCATCATGGCTCCATACCGGCAGCATGTCGTGGGCTTCGTGGATGGTAAGTGGCACGGCTACCCCACCCTTGACATCTACCCGGTAAATATCCCCTTTATAGCCGAAGGCAATGGTATTACCATCCGGCGATATAGCTGGATTTCTCAGCCACAAAGCATTTTCCTGGGCATAGGAGGCCGCAGCTATGAGCATAGCTGCACACCCAAATAAAAGTTTCTTCATAAGCGCTGTTTAGTATCTGTTGTTAGGCAGCTAAAGAAAGCTGATCCGC
>NZ_DATCVJ010000412.1:0-16279 GCF_036566945.1 Chitinophaga sp.
CCATGAAGTTTGTGGCAAACAAACTCCTGTATCCAGGTAAAAGCATTGATTTCCCGGATGAAGCCAGCGCCAAACCGTCTCCTTTAGCCATCGAGCTGTTTAGCTTCCCTTTCATAAGGGGCGTATTTATTATGGCTAACTTTATTACGCTTACCAAAACCAGCGAAACTGACTGGAACGATATAATTCCTACGGTAAAAGCCTTCCTGAAAGAATACCTGGAAGACTCCCGCCCTGTTATCAACGAAGATGAGGTAGTGATCACCAAAGACACTGCGAGCAACGAAGTGAGTGCAGATGACACGGATGTGGTAAAACGTATCAAGGAATTACTTGAAAACTATGTGAAACCAGCTGTAGAAATGGATGGCGGCGCCATTCAGTTCAAAGACTACGACAACGGCACGGTAACACTGATGTTGCAAGGTTCCTGCTCAGGCTGCCCCTCCTCCATGATTACGCTCAAAGCCGGCATTGAAGGCATGATGAAGCGTATGATTCCAGAAGTGAAGGAAGTTGTGGCAGAAGCAGAATAAGCCATAGTTGAGTGAATGATAGTGTTAAACGAAAGCACAGTCTTAATGGCTGTGCTTTTTTTTAGCTGTTAGCTATAAGCAGTTAGCCTTTAGCTAATACCCATCACGATTTTTTACTAAAAGCTAACTATTTAAAAGCCAACAGCTACAATGAGATTATTACTGGTATTTGCCAGCCTGGCCATTGCGATGCAGCCGGTACAGGCCCAAAGAAAGAAAAGCGTGGATAGCATGTCTGCCGTCATTACCTACGGTTTCGGCAGCAACGGGAAAACCATACCCGGCAATGAACTACAGTTGTTTATAGATCAGCAGCGCGCTCACATCGTTACAGGGCACGGCAAACAAAAAGAACAACAGTTTCTGCAATTAAAGGAACAAGCCACCCTGCAGGTATTAAGTCTTCCTAACGAAGAAGTATACACGCTGAAGAAAGCTTTTAGCGAATACCCTACTCCCGAACTCCTCCCCGATACAGCCATCATCCTCGGATATGTATGTAAGAAGGCAAAATTATTTATTCGTTCCAACACCATTGAGGTATGGTACACCAATGCCCTGCCATTGAAAGGAACGCCTAACATCACCATTGCGCCAGGTTTGGGCCTCGTACTCAAAATTGTACGCAACGGTAACAGTGAAACACTGGCAAAGAAAATAACCTGGCGTAAAATATCAGATGCCGAACTGGCCTGGCCTACCAATACAGGTACACTGGTAAATGATGCCGCCTACATGCGGCAGGTGATCGACAGCCGCTACACTACCCTGCCTGTGTTTAACCAGGAGCAAATCAGCTGGGGCAACAATCCGGCTAATCCCACCGGCGAACAGTTAAACCAAACCTATCACTATGCCGGCGGTACGGTGATACTTAAAAAAGTATCGCTGCCTGCAGTAAAGAAAGGAGAAACACTTTTCGCCGAGCTAACCCAATACTCCAATGGTGATGCATACGACAGAACCGGCTCTGTGTTTATGATCCCGGCAGATAAAGCCACCTCATTTTTAGATGGTCTGCAAAAGGGCGTACAGGCGTTGCCGTTATTTACCGCCAACAATGGCCACCCATATCATGGCATGGTGGCTACCGACAATTATTTACCTGCATTGGAAGTATTGCGTTTCTTCACGCCTTTCGGGGTAAGACAGTTCAATAACCAGGTGAAAATAGCAGGTTACAACTGGGCAGATTCCGTGATCTATAAACAGGATATTTCAGAGCTGCACAGCCGCCTCCAGGGCGATGTATGGCTGGGTGTATATATTGGCAACTATGATAAAGGTGGCCATAAAGTAAGCCTCAGCCTTAAATATTATCCAGGTGATCAGGAAGATGAAAACCACCAGGCCCCCAACTGGATATACCCGATCTTTAACACCACTAACCTGATGGAAATGGCCGGGCAGGAATATGCAACCCTGTTCGATAAAGACTCCCTGAAGGTGACGGTGAATATCCCGGAAGGATTGAAGAACGTACTGTTACGTTTCCTGACTACCGGCCATGGTGGCTGGGGTGGCGGTGATGAGTTCAATCCTAAGCAAAATGAAATTTTTGTAGACGGTAAACGGATCTATCATTTTATTCCATGGCGTACGGATTGTGCTACTTATCGTCTGTCTAATCCGGCTTCCGGCAACTTTGGCAATGGCTTATCTTCTTCTGATCTGAGTCGTTCCAACTGGTGTCCGGGTACGCTCACTTCACCGGTAATTATTTCGCTGCCAGACATCACACCAGGTGTGCATACCATACAGGTGGCTATTGCACAAGGCAAGCCGGAAGGGAGCAGCCAGAGTTTCTGGAATGTATCCGGCACATTGATCGGAGAAAAAAAATAGTTTTGTTGTCCGTAGTGGCTGCCGCCATCCCGTAGCCACTATGGACAACATCTGGGAAAATTTATCCACTTTCGCACCATGAACGATTTATACCAGGGCTTTTTAGAAGGTCTGCATCATATGGAATTACTGGAGGGAATAGCCGTATTCTTTGCTGTCTTGTCGGTCATCTTTCAAAAAAATAATAATATCCTGGTATATCCTACCGGTATTATCAGTACTGGTATTTACACGTATCTGATGTCGAGAGAGCATTTTAAGCTGTATGCCGATGCTACGTTGAATGCGTATTACCTCATCATGAGTGTGTATGGCTGGATTTATTGGGCAAAGAAAGGCCCTGCAGAACCGGCTACGCCTATTATGAGAAGTAGTCGCGGGGAATTGTCTACCGCCATTTTTATAGCGCTGGCAGGCTGGGGAATTTTCTATTTCCTGTTAAGCCGGTTTTCGGATTCCAATGTACCGGTGATGGATGCTTTTGTTTCAGCCAGTGCCTGCGCTGGTATGTGGTTGTTGGCAAAACGAAAACTGGAAAACTGGATACTCCTGAATATATCCAACCTGGTGGCCATACCCTTGCTGTTTTATAAGCATCTGTACCTGACAGCACTCCTTACCGTGTTTTTATTTATTATTGCCATATTCGGATATCTTGGCTGGAGAAGAATTGTGCAGCAAAGAGAAATTTCTCATTCATGAAGAAAGTAGTTGTTATTGGCCCTGAATCTACAGGCAAGAGTACCCTCAGCGAAAAGCTGGCAACACATTTTAATACAGTGTGGACGCCGGAGTATGCGCGTGAATATATCGACCAGCTGGATCGCCCTTACGGGCAACATGATCTGCTGGAAATAGCCGCCGGGCAGCTGGCGCTGGAACAGCAGCAAGCCATGAAGGCCAACAGGGTGCTTATTTGCGATACCGACCTGTATGTGATAAAGGTATGGAGTGAGCATAAATACGGCAATTGTGATCCCCGCATTTTAAAGCAGATCGCCAAACAACAATGTGATCTTTACCTGCTTACTTATATCGACCTGCCCTGGGAAGAAGATCCACAAAGAGAATACCCTGATCCGGGTATGCGATCTTATTTCTATAATATTTATAAAGAGATCGTACAGGCTTCCGGCGCGCGCTGGCAGGAAATCCGGGGTAGCTACGAAGAACGCGAAACCGTTGCCATTGCGGCAGTACAGCAATTACTGGATCGGCCCTGATTACTTCCTTCCGGTAACCAGTTCCATAATATCCGGATCTGGCGCCAGGTTGCGCATTTGTACCAGGATTTTACGCTGCCGGTAACTGGTGATTCTTGCCGGTGGATTAATCGTGTATTTAACAGGGTTAGGTAAACAAGCGGCTATCATGGCTGCTTCCTCGCGGTTAAGGCTGGCCGCACTTTTATTGTAATTAAGCTGAGAAGCTGCTTCCACACCAAATACACCTTCGCCCATTTCCGCTACGTTGAGGTATACTTCGAGAATACGTTGCTTGCCCCATATTTTTTCAATCATGAAAGTAAAGTATACTTCCAGCCCTTTTCTAAACCAGCTACGGCCTTGCCACAGGAATACATTCTTTGCTACCTGCTGACTAATGGTGCTGGCTCCTTTTATTTTTTTGCTCTGTTGGTTATGCTTCATAGCCTTTTCAATAGATTTGAAGTCAAAGCCATTGTGATCAGTAAAGAGCTGGTCTTCGCTGGCGATCACTGCGAGCTTGGCATGCTGTGATATTTCATCATAGCTCACCCATGTTTTTTGTAATTTTTTATCTGTTCCCCAGAGGCTAAACCAGCTGGAGATTTCGGTGAGGGTAATAGGCGGATTCACCCATTTCAACAGGATGATATAAACAAATTGTGCAACAATTAAAACCAGCAGTACTCTCTTCAATCTCCTCCACGTTCTTGGAACAAGGCCTTTTAAATTCATCGCGTAGGTTTAGAAAAATCGGGCCGAAAGGTAGGTTAAAAAGCTGAAAGTGAAACACAATCATTAACTTTATATATGCTATTAAACGTACACCCTGATAACCCGAATCCGCGCCATCTGAAAACAATTATAGAATGTTTGAAAGATGGAGGAATCATAATATATCCTACAGATACGGTATACGGTTTGGGCTGCGATATTACCCAACACAAAGCCATAGAACGTATTGCACGGATTAAACAGATAGACCCTAAAAAAGCGCACTTTTCTTTTATCTGTTATGACCTTAGTCATTTGTCTGACTACGCCAAAAGTGTAGATACGCCCATATTCAGAATGCTGAAAAAAGCATTGCCGGGTCCATATACTTTTATTTTGCCCGCCAGCCGGCTGGTCCCCAAGTTGTTGAAAACGAAGAAAGATACGGTAGGTATAAGGGTGCCAGATAATAACATTTGCCGTACGATTGTAAAAGAGCTGGGTAATCCACTGATGAGTACTACCCTGCCGATAGAAGATTATGTAGAAGAATATACAGATCCGGAAATCATTTACGAGAAGTTCGGTAACCAGGTAGATATTGTAATAGATGGTGGTCCTGGTGGCATGGCCTTTTCCACAGTGGTGGATTGTACGGGTGCAGAGCCGGTGTTGATCCGGGAAGGCATTGGTAGTTTTGAAGAAATATCCTGATAAAATATTTTTTATGAGAAGGAGATGGTGGGTATTCGTGGCAGGTATCGTGTTGGGCTGCAAAGTTGCCGGCGCACAAACTTTTGCACTGAAGCCGGTGAAGCTATTGTCAGCGGCTAAAACCATTTATACGCCCCCTGCTCCCCCACCCGTTTACCCCGTTTATATGATGGCGCCGGATACTTATTACCGGCAACACTTCGGTTTTTTCTGCAAACAGGAATGGACCTGGCAAAAGCATACCGGGTTGCCTGTAAAACTCCGTTTAGGCAGCTACTCTTACACACAACAGCTGGAAGGAAAACATTAAAATCTTTTACTATATTGATGTTGACCGGTAATGATTGACAATATCAACTAAATATATTTGCTTTTGGCAAGGATGTTTAATTAGCTGTTAGCTATTAGCTTTTAGCTTTTAGCAAATGCAGCGGATGATAATAGTGTATTGATCTTCGCTGCATTTGCTAAAAGCTAAAAGCTAATGGCTAAATGCTATTATTTGATTCCCAGTTTCTTTGCAACATCTGCAGGTAAAGCTTTTTTGTTTACCATGAAGCAGGTGGTTTTATATGCGAAGTAAGGTTCGGAAGCGTAGAAATATCCCTGGCCAGGATTGTCTGTACCCCAGGAGTTTTTCACACGGAAGTATTTATTGCCGTTCTGATCTTTTGCCAGACCTACAATGTGCATACCGTGATCATCCTGTGTTTCGAAGTTGTCGAACGCCTGCTGACGCAGTTCAGGAGTGATGTTTTTTTCTTTACCTGGTACCAGGAAAGCGTTTCTTCTTTCTTCAGCAGACATGTCGGTCCAATCCTTTTCAGGAACGATCGCCAGACCATCTTTAAAGTTGAAGCCTTTTTCACTTACATCAGCAGCCCATGCAATGGAGTAACCATTCATGATGGCATTTTCAGCGATGTTGGTAAAGTCAGTCAGGTTTACGTTGTATACTTTCTCCCAATTCCAGTTGTCTGGTACTTCCAGTACAAACTGTGAGTTATATGGGTGATGTGTAAAAGACGAAATCAGTACATAATCATCTGCATTGATGCCCAGTTCTTTTGCAAAAGACTGCGGCGTGTAGCTTTTACCGTTATACTGGAATTTTTCAGGTGCTTCTCCCATATATGCATTCAGTACACCATCAAATGCTTTGCTCCAGTCAGGATTGATCGTACCGGTAGCATTGCCTATTTTATTGGCCATACCTTCCAGCAGACTTTCCATTTCGGCATGGTTATACATTTTGTCTTTGTTGCCATCATATACGCTCTGTGGAACCAGGCCGTATTCGCGGAGGCACAACAAATCATCAGGGAATCCACCACCTTCACCGAAGTTGGCTTTACCATGCATACGTACATAGTTCGCAGCTTTCAACGGATACATTTTACGTACCACGTACATTTCGCTGAGGTTCAGGCCTTTGTTTTTGCCGGTACGGAGTACTTCTGATTCAAAAAAAGACAAGCCGGAGAAGGACCAGCAAGTACCAGTACGTCCCTGGTTCTGTACATCACCTGCATCCAGATTCTTTAAAACAGTGAACTGGTATTTGCTCCCCTCTACATTGGTACTGTTTTGTGCAAATACTCCTATGCTGCAAAGCATGGCTGCACACATCATCCATTTCTTCATGGTGTATAATGATTGATTTTTAAAACAAGGACCAAAAGTAAGGGAAAGCAGGTATTTGACTTGTAAAAGATGGATGAACGGAGCTTGCTACAGCTATTGAGTTAACATTGTTCTACAGAATTACAGTTATTTATCCTGGTACTGATCCCGGGTAATCTCCCATTCCCAGAGATCTTCTCCTTCTTTATTTTTTATAGTACCCACAAATCGCATCCCTGCTTTTTGTAATATTTTAACGGAAGCATTATACTCTTCCTCTGTGTGCGCAATCACACGCTTTACGTATGAATGCCCAAAGGCAAAGCTAATCAGGGCTACGGCCATTTCTGTACCCAGTCCTTTTTCCCGGTAATCTGCGGTTATTTCATAACCCATTTCTACCAGCCCTTCTTCATTGGGCTTGCCTTTAAATCCGCCTGCACCAATCAGGCGTTTATCGGCGCGATGTAATACCAGGTAAAAGAACCAGCCTAACATGGCGGGATCATTGCGTAACTTATCATATGCTACCAGGACCATCTCCGGATATTCCGTCCATCCATCCTGAATAGAAATGCCAAGCAAGTCGGCCAAATGATCGTTGCCCTGTAATAGCAATTCGAAATGCTCTAGTGAGCACGGCAACAATTGTAGTCGAGGTGTTTGGATCATATTTGAAAACTAGTAAACTGTTTTGGGAAATACAAGTGGAAAAGCTTTTAGCTTTTAGCCGTTAGCTTTTAGTAAATGCAGCGAAGACCGACTGCATCAGCTAAAAGCTAAAAACTAACCACTAAAAGCTTTATCAATGCGCTTCCAGCCAGTTATTACCAATGCCCATTTCCGCCTCTACGGGAACAGACAGTGGCATGGCATTGCGCATAAGATCTAATATAAGGGGTTTAATAATCTCTAATTCGGACCGATGTGCATCAAACACCAATTCATCATGCACCTGCAGGAGCATACGCGATTTAAGGTTTTGCTCCTTAAATGCTTTATGGATGGATATCATGGCCAGCTTAATCATATCGGCAGCAGTACCCTGAATAGGCATATTGATGGCATTTCTTTCTGCGAAGCCACGCACGACTGCGTTGGAAGAGTTGATATCTTTCAACCATCTTTTCCTGCCCAGCAGTGTTTGTACATATCCGTTTTCCTGCGCAAATTTTATCTGGTCTTCCATGTATTGCTTGATAGATGGATATTGCGCAAAATAATTATCGATTAGCATTTTGGCCTCAGCCCGTGGGATACCCAGGTTTTCAGATAACCCAAAGGCACTCACGCCGTAGATAATACCGAAGTTTACACTTTTCGCATTGCGGCGCATATCAGACGTAACAGCGTCCAGTTCTACGTTGTATACTTTAGCGGCAGTAGCGGTATGAATATCTATTCCGTTTCTGAAGGCGGCCGACATTTCCTTGTCTTCACTGATGGCTGCAATAATGCGGAGTTCTATCTGAGAATAATCCGCAGATAATAACACATACTCTTCATTGCGCGGAATGAAAGCCTTGCGTATTTCACGGCCCCTGTCTGTACGGATAGGAATGTTCTGCAGGTTCGGATTGTTTGAACTCAAACGACCTGTCACAGCTACTGCCTGATTATAGGAAGTGTGTACCCGGTTGGTTCGTTTATTCAGCAATAACGGCAATGAATCTACGTAGGTGGACTTGAGTTTGCTCAGCTCACGGAAAATGAGGATATCTTCTACTATTTTATGTTTGTTGGAAAGCTTTTGCAATACATCTTCGCCGGTAGCATATTGACCTGTACGCGTTTTCTTAGCTTTAGGGTCGAGTTGTAATTTTTCAAACAACACCTCTCCCAACTGCTTGGGGGATGCCAGTTTGAAACGTACGCCTGCCTGTTCGTATACACTTTCTTCCGCCCGTTTGATTTCTTTCTCCAGCTCTTTCGAATAGTCAGCCAGTGCCAGGGTATCAATGGCAATACCTTCATACTCCATGTCTGTGAGCACGCGCACGAGCGGATTTTCTATCTCGTAGAACACTTTGTCCACCGCTTTTTCAGGCAGCATGGGCAAAAATTTTTCTTTCAGTTGCAGGGTAACATCTGCATCTTCCGCAGCATATTCTTTGATTTTTTCAATTTCCACATCCCGCATGTTGCCCTGGCCTTTCCCTTTTTTACCAATGAGCGATTCAATGGAAACCGGCTCGTAGCCCAGGTATTGCGCGCTGAGTACATCCATGCTCCTGCGACCTTCCGGTTCAATCAGGTAATGGGCCAGCATGGTATCAAATACGGCGGTGGTAATATCCACACCATACCATTTCAGGATCAGCATATCATATTTCACGTTCTGTCCTACCAGGATAATGCTCTTATGCTGAAACAGTGGCAAAAATTCGTGAATGATGGCACGGGCAGCGGTATTGTCTGCCGGCAAAGGCAAATAGTAGGCTTCTCCCTTTTTAAAGGCGAAGCTCATTCCCACAATTTCCGCTTCGTTGGCATCGGTACCGGTAGTTTCCGTGTCAAAAGAAACCTCCGGCTGCTGCAGCAATTGTTGTAACAGCGTCGTTCTTTTTTCCAGGGTATCCACCACTTCATACAGATGTGGTGTATTGTGAATGTTTTTATCTGCCATCAGGATGTTATTGGATTCAGCGATTTCCGTAACAACCGTAATTTCTTCTGTAACGATGGCAGTTCCGAACAGGTCTGTTTGTACCACTTTTGGTTTGGCATCCGGACTGGCGTTACCGCCAAATCCGTCACCCAGGATTCTTTTACCAAGGGTTTTAAATTCCAGTTCCGTAAATATACTGGTGAGCTTTTCTTTATCGCCCTCTTTGATGCAGAAATCTTCTTCATGAAAACTAACCGGTACATCCGTGATAATAGTGGCCAGTTCTTTAGACATAATCGCATTGTCGCGACCAGCCTTGATCTTCTCGCCCATTTTTCCACCAATAGTGTCCGCATTCTCCAGTACATTTTCAAGGGAATGATATTGTGCGAGCAGTTTCATGGCGGTTTTTTCACCGATACCGGCAATACCAGGAATGTTGTCCACCGCATCTCCCATGAGTCCTAAAATATCAATTACCTGGTGTACATCCTTGATCTGCCATTTCTCACAAATTTCCTTAGGCCCCATGATTTCTTCCTTGTTGCCCATGTACGGCGGTTTGTAGATAAAGATATTATCTCTTACCAGCTGTCCATAATCTTTATCCGGGGTAACCATGTATACCGTATAACCCGCATCAGCGGCCTGCCAGGCCAGGGTGCCTATTACGTCATCCGCTTCATAGCCATCCAGTTCTACTACCGGAATATTAAACCCTTCTATGATGCGTTTAATGTCTGGTAATGCATCCAGCAGATCTTCCGGTGCATCCTGACGGTTGGCTTTATAATCGGTATAAGTAGTATGACGCTCGGTAGGCGCGTGCGTGTCAAACGCTACGGCCATATGAGTAGGCTTTTCTTTATTGATGAGATCCAGTAAAGTAGTGGTAAAACCAAACTGCGCATTGGTATTTCGACCCGCACTGGTGATGCGGGGATTCCTGATCAGGGCGTAATAAGCCCTGTAAATCAGTGCCATGGCGTCCAGTAAAAATAATTTCTTTTCCATCGCTAAACCTACAAGATTTAATTTGAATCTGCAAAATTAAGATAGTACCACAATATACGGTGAGGGTGTAACTTTAGTGTTGAAAAAAAAGTAAGGAATGAATAAAATTTATCATTTGTCGACCTGTAGTACCTGTAAAAAAATACTGGAAGAAACCGATGCAAAAGCACGTGGGTTTATTTTACAGGATATTAAAAAAGAAAAAATTACGCCGGCGCAACTGGATGAAATGCATGCCCTTTCCGGTAGCTATGAGTCGCTGTTTAGCCGCAGATCCCAGCAGTATCGGCCTATGGGATTGCATGAAAAAGAGTTAAAGGAATCGGATTACCGGGATCTTATTTTACAGGAATATTCTTTTCTGAAACGTCCGGTGGCCATCGCAGGCGATAAGATCTATACGGGTGCCGATGTAAAAAATATTTAAAGAAGGATGAGACTCCCGATACTTTATTCTTTACAACGTCAATACTACCGCAGCAGGAATAGCGAATTTTGAATTTGCATCACCGCATGGCGATGTTGATAGTGTTACAAAAACGTTTGAAGTATTGAATGATATCATCCTTATGCCAACTAACCGGAGGGCTGTCTGTTTTATTACAGGCAGCCTCTTGTAGTTAAGAAAGGTTACAGGGATTGTATAAATTGTTGTACCACCTGTTTGTACTGGTGCATATCCTGGTCGTGATGAAATGACCGGAATGGGAAGCGGGAAGCTTCTTCCAGTGCGGTTTTCAAATTGAATTGTTCCTGTGGCAGCGAATAAAAATATCCTTTTTCCATCAGGTATTCTCCCAGGTATACCTGTTCTGATTGTCCGGGAGTGGGAATAAGAATTGCTTTTTTATTCAGCTTAGCCAGGTCCATCAGGGTAGTATAGCCGGAGCGGCTTAAAACCATGTCGGAGGCCAGCATTGCATCATTTAGTTCGCTGGCATTCAGGTGATTAATTTGTGTAACGCCAGGAGCTACCTGTTCATTTTGCGGTGTGCCGGGTTTACCACTTACGATTAGTGCTGTGATTTGCAGCGACTTAATCTGATCGAGGATGAGCTTTTCCAGGTTAGATCGTTGTGGCTCGGGGCCGGAGATCAGTACCAGCAGATCATATTTCTTTTCCACATTGGGTTTGGGCTCAAATCGGCTGAGACAACCAATATAGGTAGTATGTGGTGGTAATTTGGCCGGGTGGGCCAGTTCGCCGGAAAGATTATTGTCGCCGGCAAAGTCCGGGATCCAGCAGGCGCTATATTTGTTAATGAAACGATAATTTATTTTTTGCAGTGTCCGCTCTATCCAACCACCAAAAGGTGTTTTTATCAGGAGTTGATGGGTGATAAAAACGGTGGGGATTTTTTTATGGTATAATCCAAAGCGATTGTCTGAAATAACTGCATTTATTTGATACTCAGCTACTATCTTCTTCAACCATCGTTGTTCATACTTCACGGACCGGTATATTTTGGGAATTTGCTGCATAATTTTAAGCCCAAAAAACTGTCCTTTTTGTGCATATTGGATGCGATAGCCAGGCAGTGGAAGTATGGTCAGTTGCGGGAATTCCTGTTGTAATAGGGCGGCATGCTTTCCTTCGGCGGCAATAAAAACCTGACAACCTGCGTTTAGCATTTCATGGATCAGGGGAATATCCCGGGTGGCGTGGCCAAGGCCCCAATCCAGGGGAATTATAAGAATTTTTCGGTCGGCTATAATTGTGGACAAATAATTTAATATTTTTTACGAATTTAGCTTAAATTACAAATGGGCATTGTTAAGAAAAGGTAAACTCTTTTAGACAGGTTTTTAAATAACAGCTAAGTATATTAAACAACAGTATGAAAAGTATAAAATGGATCGTAGTCATTTTTCTTTGTGGAAGTTTAGCGATGGAGGGTTGTAAAGTTTTTAAGAAAAACGATTGCGGTTGTCCTACCATGAATAAAAAACGAATGCACTGATATCGATCGATCTGTTTGACGACTAACGAAGACTTTAGCAACAACTGACAACTAACAATTTTTGCCTTATCTTTTTGAACTATCCTTAGATACCTGGCCAAACAATATTTCGGGGAACAGTCAAATTTTTTATTCATGAAACCTGTAGATAGAGATTTATTAATCTTGCTACATGAAGATAGGTACACGGAGCAGCAGATACAATCTGCGGTGAGACAAATCAGCGAAATGCTTTCGTTGATTGAGACGATGGATTATCTCTGTGCAGTTATGGAAGTTATGGATTGTAACAAGAGTCGTATTACCAGCAAACGATCTGTGCTGGAAAAAGCAATTTCACGTAAGTCGCATAAGCCTTTCGAATTTATTATTCACAAGAACTAGTAGCTTTATCTCTACAAAATTCCCGTTATAGTAGCTTTGACCCGCTGCCTTATCTGTCCGATTTGCTTTTTTTTAAATTCTTGTTGTAAGTTCGCCATCAATTAAATCTAATTTACTGATGGCAGATTTTGCGCACCTGCAGGATTTTCTACATCCTGTTTCCAAGGCATTTCTCAACGATGACCAGGAGTATGATCCATTCCAGGTTGGCGGTGTGATTGACGTGTACGAAGATGATCACCAGCCGGACCTTGATGCCGCTGATATTATTTTGCTAGGTGTAGGAGAAGAAAGAGGAAGCTTGTCCGGCAAAACAAATACGGGTGGTCCTGATGCCATACGCCGGGAATTTTACCGGTTGTATAACTGGCATCGTGATATTAAGCTGGCAGATGTGGGCAACCTCTTGTCAGGCGCCTTTCTCGCCGATGCGTATGCTGCCATGAAAACCGTGGTGGCAGAATTATTAGCTGCTAATAAGACCGTAATTATTTTGGGTGGGTCACACGACCTCACCTATCCGCAATATAAAGCCTATGCTTCCCAGCAATTAATTATTGAGGCTACCGTAGCAGATGCATTGATAGATCTTAAAGAAGACTCCAATGTACGCAGTGAACGGTTTTTAATGGACATACTTACAGAACAGCCCAACTACCTGCGGCATTACAATCATCTCGGCTTTCAAAGTTATTTCGTACATCCGCGGATGTTAGAAACGCTGGATAAACTGCGCTTCGATTGTTTTAGATTGGGTCGTATCCGGGAAAATATGGAAGAAGCAGAACCAGTGCTGCGGCATTCAGATTTATTCAGTCTGGATATAAACATCATCCGGCATACAGATGCTCCTGCCAACCAACTTTCTCCGAATGGATTTAGTGGAGAAGAAGCCTGTTCACTGGCCAGATACGCCGGTATGAGCAGCCGCCTCTCCTCTTTCGGTATTTATGGTTACCGGCCGGAAAAAGATAAAGAGCAACTCACTGCCCGGCAAATAGCACAAATGCTATGGTATTTCATGGATGGCCGCGCCGTAAAAAATAAGGAAGCCTTACTGGATGACCGGGATGCTTTCTGGGAATTTCATATAGCCTTCTCCGATATAGAAACTGTTTTTCTGAAAAGCAAAAAAACAGGTCGCTGGTGGATGCAGTTACCCGACAGAGAATTTGTTCCCTGTGCGTATAATGACTATCTCCTGGCTAGTAATAATGAAATGCCGGAACGCTGGTTGCGGCATCAGGAGCGACTTTGAGAGGGGCAGCATAAAGCAAAAAGCATAAAGCAAAAAGCATAAAGCAAAAAAGCGTAAAGCAAAAAGCTATTGAAGCGAATGATGGGTGCGAATAGCTAAGCTATCAGCTTCGTTCATTCGCTTCAATAGCTTTTTGCTTTACGCTTTCAGCTCCTCAAATATCTAACAACCGCACCAGCCGTGCTTTTAGAAAAGCTGCTTTATTGTCGGTGGATATCATATCATCGTCCAGCCCTTCCATGGTGCGTTTATGCATCTTTTCCACGCGTTCATCTATCTTCTTAAAATATTCTTCTTTCTTTTCTTCCCAGGCCCCCTGTTCCATTTGCAATTGTTGTTGCCGGCCGCCAGTGAGATTGGAATAGAGATGTTGCAGTGTATTATTCAGTAAGCTATCCAGTTGCTTATAATAGATAACGGCACAGTTATACATATTTTGGCTATTGCCAAGACATTGCTGGTAGTGGGTTTCAAGTGTGTCGAGCGCTGATTGTTTTGTTTGTGAATACGCTTTGGTGCACAGAAAAACCAAAAGGAATAGGATCAGGTTTCGCATAGGCCGCTGTGTGAACGGCAAATATACGAAAATTAACATTTATAAAAATGATAATATTTAATTAGCTTGTTTATCACCGATAGACCCGGTGCAGACATCCCCCTGTGGCAAACCATTTAGCCATACTCTCAGGGCCTCCGTGCGTTGATGCGTGAGTTCTGTCAGGTAATTGGCTTTGCACATAGGAAACACGCTGCCATAACTTTTCGAAGCCGCTGGATACATCGCCTTTACCTGTGCATCCCGGAATTGTATCCAGATACGCTGTGCATCTTTCAGGTTCTGCGTAAACGTTTTATTCGGTGCGTAATCCTTCAGAATAAGCTGATAAATTTCATTCAGCTTTTTGTCTGCGTCCTTGTATTCCTGAGCAGCCTGTTTATTTAGTTCAGATTGTGACTGCGAAAAAGCAGTCGTACCACCAGTCATCAGTAAAAGAAAAACAAAAAGAGATTTCATGTAATTAAGGTTTGAAGAATTTTAATGCATATACCATCGGTAGTTTTCCTTCCATTCCCCTGATATAAAAACGCCCTTCTTTTTCGACTGTGTTATTAAAACAATTATAGGGAGAATAATCAAACTCCTGAAACACTTGTAGCTGCAACCCCTGGCCGGTTAATGTGGTGATGATTTCACTCATCGGATGATTCCAGGAATAGGATTTATTTTGAATGTTGCTGCCAGGGTCTGTATAAGTACCTGCTGTTTCTTCTATAATCGTTTCTGTGTTAAAATAATCGTAGGTGATGGTGGTAAACTGATCATCCATCATCCAGAGCACCGGGTGAAAATCTACCATAATAAAATCGCCCCCGGGCTTCAGAAAGTGATTCACTACGGCGGCCCACTTATCCAGGTCTGGCAACCAGCCAATAGTACCGTAAGACGTGAATACGCGGTCAAATTTGGCGTTTAAATGTGCCGGCGCACTGTACAAATCACAGCAAATAAACTGTGCATTGTGTTGTAGGTTTAGCTGGCTGTTTAATTTATTGGCCTCGTCTATCGCTGCATCGGAAAGATCAATGCCGGTGATCTTCGCCCCCATTCTGGCCAGCGATAAGGTATCCTGTCCAAAATGACATTGCAAATGCAGGATCTCCTGTCTCATTACATCTCCCAGCAAAGCCAGTTCTATTTCTTTCAACGATGTTTTGCCACTGAGAAATCCAGGTACATCGTAGAAGTCTGATGTAACATGAACGGCTGTACGTTTATTCCATAGCTCTTTGTTCGTAGAAAGATAGTCTGTTGATATTTCCATCATGCGGATTTATATGAAAAGATACTCTTCATTTTCCATTTGTACCTTGAAAGTTACTTTTGCTTTCAGGGCATTGAATACTTTTAAAATGGTATCCAACCGGGCGCTGGTGGTGTTGTTTTCCAGTTTGGATATCTGCGCTTTTTGCACGCCTACCAGACTGCCTAATTGCTCCTGCGTGAGGTGCTGTGTTTCACGGGCTTTTTTGATGATATCGCCGAGGAGGTCCATCTGCAGGTCGAATTCAAATTTATCTCTGGAAATAGAGCTTGCCGGGCCTATGTGTTTATCCAGTTGTTCTTCCAGTGTAAAGGTTTTCAGTGGTTTTTTTTTCATCATTTTGCGGTTTAGTACTTACTTTGAAAATAACGGAGTCTTATTTTTATTGCGCGATTGATTTCTTTCTTTGGGATTTTATCTTGTTTTTTAACAAATCCATGTGTGGCAATCACCAATGTCTGATCCGTTCTTGTATGGTCCCAGAAGGCCAGGATTCTATATTGAATGCCTCCATAGTGTGTCCTGAACTCCCATATATCATCCCGCACTTTCTTTAATAATTCAGGATCAGTAGTAAAGGTGCTTTTATATATG
>NZ_DATCVJ010000413.1:0-10991 GCF_036566945.1 Chitinophaga sp.
GATGTGGAAGATGACGATGCAAGCAGCTTCCTCGTCAGAAAGATCCGGTTACTGGTCCGGTGCCAGTTCTCGCTCTCCCATCCTACTCTTTTAAGCTAACACTGCAAATGTTATAAGGCCCCTCCATCCTGTTGGGCGCTACTTTCCAATAAATACATTACACAAAGTGTACTGAGGATCTGATCGATCCCATCATTCAGTTGCTCATAGTGTGACCATGCCAGCCTGACGCAAGTATTTAATACCGCTTCGTCATGTATTGCCGCATCGTTACGCTGGCAACTGACAACGTTTTGTACCCTGGGGCTACTATGCCCCCACTACCATGCCATCGCTTAATATCGATTAAATATCATGAATAGAATTGTCATGTTTACGGGCTTCTTTGCCCTGCTGTATCTAACAAGCTGTAAACCTAAAAAAGAAGAAAAAGAGGAAGCTGAAAAGTACACAGTTACCAGTCCATCTAGAATTGACACCTCATTTACCAGTGAATATGTTTCCCAGATAAAATCTGTCAGGAACATTGAAATCCGGGTACAGGAAAGAGGATATCTGCAAAACATCTATGTAGATGAAGGCCAGTTCGTGAAAGCCGGGCAGCTGTTGTTCAGGATCATGCCGAAAATGTATGAAGCAGAACTGCAGAAAGCTGAGGCGGAAACCAGAGCCGCGGAAATAGAATTGCAGAACACCAAAACCCTGGTCGATAAAAACGTGGTGTCAAAAAATGAACAGTCTATGGCACAGGCCAAACTGGATCAGGCCAAAGCGGAGATGGCGCTGGCGAAACTGCACCTGTCGTTCACAGAAATCAGGGCGCCATTCGATGGTACCATTGACCGTATCCCCTTCAAATTGGGTAGCGTAATCGACGAAGGCGGACTGCTAACCAGTCTTTCCGACAACACCCAGATGTATGCCTACTTCAATGTATCTGAGCCGGAATACCTGGACTATGCCACCAATACCAAAGGTCGTGGTAGCAGCAAAGTAGGTTTGCTGCTGGCCAACAATCAGCCGCTCCAGTATAAAGGAGATGTGGAAACCATTGAAAGTGAATTCAACAACGAAACAGGAAATATTGCCTTCCGGGCAAGATTCCCGAATCCTGAAAAGCTTTTAAGAAACGGTGAAACAGGTAAAGTACTGATGACGATTCCGCTGAAAAATGCATTGGTCATCCCACAAAAAGCAACTTACGAAATTCAGGATAAGATATATGTTTTTGTAGTGGACAACAACAACGTGGTAAGATCCCGGAACATTGCGATCCGTGGTCAGATGCCCGACCTCTATGTGGTAGAAAGCGGCGTGTCAGAAAAAGATAAAATACTGCTCGAAGGTGTTCAGAAGGTAAAAGATGATGACAAGATCAACTATGATTACCGGAAACCAGAGGAAGTTATTTCCCATCTTAGATTGAAAGCGGAATAGTTGTTCATGTCCAAATAGCGTAGCTCAATGTTCAATAAATTTATACAGCGACCGGTGTTATCCATCGTGATATCACTGATCATCGTCTTCCTGGGTGTGCTGGCCATTACCCAGTTACCGGTAACACAGTTCCCTTCCATTTCTCCGCCAAAGGTGAATGTGACAGCGGAATATCCCGGCGCGAATGGTGAACTAATGATCAAATCAGTGATCATTCCCCTGGAACGAGCCATCAACGGCGTTCCCGGGCTGAAATATATCGCCTCTGATGCAGGTAATGACGGGGAAGCTTCCATACAGGTAGTATTTAACCTGGGCACCGATCCTAACCAGGCATCATTGAATGTGCAAAACCGCGTGGCCTCCGTAGTAAATAAGCTGCCGCCACTGGTGGTACGTGAGGGTGTGAAGATTACCCGTGAGGAATCCAACATGCTGATGTACATCAACCTTTACAGTGATGATCCGCAGGCAGATCAGAAATTCCTTTTCAACTATGCGGATATCAACATCCTGCCGGAGCTGAAAAGAGTGGATGGGGTGGGCTTTGCAGACATCTTAGGTAACCGCGAATATGCCATGAGGATCTGGCTGAAGCCCGACCGCATGCTCGCCTACAAGATTTCTGCCGATGAAGTCATGAAAGCACTGGGTGAACAAAGTCTGGAAGCTTCTCCCGGTAAAACCGGTGAAAGCTCTGGTAAAAGATCTCAGACTTTTGAATATGTATTGAAATACCCCGGCAGGTTCACCACCAAGGAAGGATATGAGAATGTAATCTTAAGATCCAGTCCGAATGGTGAAATACTCCGCCTGAAAGATGTAGCAGGCGTAGAATTCGGGAGCTCGATGTATGATATTTACTCCAACCTGAATGGTAAACCTTCCGCCGCTATTGTATTAAAGCAATCCTACGGAAGTAATGCCAGCCAGGTAATTAAGGATATTAAGGCCAAGATGGAAGAAATCAAGGCCCACGATTTTCCTAAAGGAATGAATTATGAAATCAGTTATGATGTATCCAAATTCCTGGATGCCTCTATTGAAAAAGTAATTCATACGTTGATAGAAGCCTTTGTCCTGGTGGGATTAGTGGTATTCCTCTTCCTCGGCGACTGGCGCTCTACCCTGATTCCGGCCATGGCTGTACCGGTATCGCTGATCGGAACATTTATGTTCATGCAGTTTTTCGGTATTACCCTCAACCTCATCACGCTGTTTGCGTTGGTGCTGGCCATTGGTGTGGTAGTGGATGATGCGATTGTGGTGATTGAAGCGGTGCATGCCAAAATGGAAGAAGAACATTTGTCTCCCTTGAAGGCCACCAAAAAAGCCATGCATGAAATCAGCGGTGCTATCATTGCCATCACGTTCTTAATGGCAGCGGTATTTATTCCGGTGGCGTTTATGTCTGGTCCTGTAGGGATCTTCTACCGCCAGTTTTCCATCACCATGGCGACGGCTATCATTCTCTCGGGTGTAGTGGCATTAACGCTCACACCTGCGTTGTGCGCCATGATATTGAAGAATGGACATGGACAAGCTAAAAAGAAAAATGTAGTCGATAAATTCCTCGACGGGTTTAATAATACGTTCAACCGCGCTTCCGGAAAGTACCAAAACATACTGGGCGCCATCGTTAACAGAAGGTCGGTGACCTTTATTGTGTTGGTGGCTTTCTGTGCCGGCACCTGGTTCCTGAATAGCAATGTTCCTTCCGGATTTATTCCGAATGAAGATCAGGGTATGTTCTATGCCATCATTCAAACTCCTCCCGGATCATCGCTGGAAAGAACGAATCAGATTGCAGAGAAGCTGCAAAAAGTAGCGGAAGGCATCGAAGGTGTACAATCCGTTTCTGCATTGGCTGGTTACGAGATCCTGACGGAAGGAACTGGTTCCAACTCAGGTACCTGTTTGGTGAACCTGAAAAGCTGGGAAGACCGGAAACATTCCGTGCAGGAAATCATGACGGAGCTGGAAGAAAAATCCAAGGATATTCCCGGCGCCACCATCGAATTCTTCCAGCCGCCCGCAGTACCGGGTTATGGAGCCGCTGGTGGGTTTGAGTTGCGCCTGCTGGATAAAGCCGGATCAGGTGATTACAAAAAGATGGAAACCGTGAGCAGGGACTTTGTAAAAGAACTCAGCAAACGTAAAGAGCTATCTTCCGTATTCAGCTTCTATAGCGCCAGCTTCCCACAATACATGCTGAGAGTGGATAATGACATTGCCCAACAAAAAGGTGTGAGCATTGACAATGCCATGAACACACTGTCTACTTTGATAGGAAGTAACTACGAAATCAGCTTTATTAAATTCGATCGTCAGTACAAAGTGATCATCCAGGCATCGCCGGAATACAGGGCGTTGCCGGAAGATATTCTCAAGTTGTATGTGAAAAATGACCGCGACGAAATGGTGCCTTTCTCTGCTTTCATGAAGATGGAAAAAGTGTATGGCCTGTCGGAAATCACGCGGCATAACATGTACAATTCCTCAGAAATAAGTGGGGCTGCTGCTCCCGGTTACAGTAGTGGTGAAGCCATTAATGTGATCAATGAGGTAGCGCAAAAAACCTTGCCAAGAGGCTTTGGTATTGACTGGGCGGGTATTTCCAAAGATGAGGTGGCGCAGGGCAACCAGGCTATTTACATCTTCCTGATCTGTCTTGGTTTCGTATACCTGATTCTGGCCGCACAGTATGAAAGCTTTATTCTGCCACTGGCGGTGGTATTGTCGCTGCCTCCGGGTATTTTCGGGGCGTTCCTGTTACTGAAATTACTGGGACTGGAAAACAATATCTATGCGCAGGTAGCCATGGTAATGCTCATTGGTTTGCTGGGTAAAAATGCGGTGTTGATTGTGGAGTTTGCCGTGCAGAAACACAGGGGCGGCGCCACGGTGCTGCAAGCTGCCATGGAAGGCTCCAAGGTAAGGTTCCGTCCTATCCTGATGACTTCCTTCGCATTTATTGCGGGATTGATTCCATTGGTAATGGCTTCAGGCCCGGGTGCATTGGGCAACAGAACGATTGGTACTGCTGCTGCCGGAGGGATGCTTTTCGGAACAGTATTCGGGGTGCTGGTCATTCCCGGACTGTACTACATATTCGGCAAACTGGCAGAAGGACATGCACTTGTGAAAGACGAAGAAGAAAATCCATTAACAGAAGAAATTGATCACAATGTATAAATTCAGGATACATAGCGGCGTAGGACTGCTGAGCGCTTGTTTGGCGGTAGCCAGCTGCAAGGTGCCGGCGATCATGCCATCGGCTGAAAACAAGGCGATACCGTCGGCTTATGATAACAATGCTGACACCACCAACATGGGCAGCATGCAGTGGAGAAGCTTTTTTACAGATCAACACCTGGTAAGCCTGATCGACACAGCACTGAATAATAACCAGGAGCTGCTGATCACCTTACAGGAAATTGAAATTGCCAAGAGTGAAATCCGGATGAAACACGCTGCGCTGCTGCCAACAGTTACTGCCAAAGCAGGTGCAGGTGTAGAAAAAGTAGGACGATACACCAGTCAGGGTGCCGGTGATGCCTCCACAGAAATAGAACCGGGCAAAGAAATGCCCGATCCGCTGGCGGATTATTCCATTGGCGCCTATGCCACCTGGGAAGTAGATATCTGGAAGAAACTGCATAACGCTAAAAAGGCCGCAGTAACAAGGTATCTGTCGACCGTGGAAGGCAAAAATTTTGTACTGACCAACCTGATCGCAGAGATAGCAAATTCTTATTACGAATTGTTGTCGCTCGACAACCAGTTTGAGATTGTAAAACAAAACATTGACCTGCAAAAGAATGCACTGGAAATTGTAAAGATCCAGAAAGAAGCCACCAGGGCAACAGAGCTGGCAGTGAAGAAATTTGAAGCGGAAGTGTTGAAATCCCAGAGCCTGGAGTTTGAAATACAACAAAAGATCAAGGAAACAGAGAACAGGATCAACTTCCTGTTAGGTCGCTATCCGCAGGAAATTGCGCGGGATAAGAGCACCTTCTCCAACGCATTGCCGACTACTGTCAACGCAGGTATTCCATCGCAATTGCTGGCCAACAGGCCCGATATTAAACAGGCGGAACTGGAATTAACGGCGGCCAAGCTGGATGTAAAAGTGGCCCGCGCAGAATTCTATCCTTCCCTCGGTATTTCGGCCGGTGTAGGCTTACAGGCATTTAAGCCTTCCTACCTGGTGAAGTCGCCGGAGTCGCTGCTGTACTCCCTCGCAGGAGAACTGGCAGGGCCGTTGATTAACCGGAATGCGATCAAAGCAGAATTTAACAAGGCCAGTGCAAAACAACTGCAGGCCATGTACAATTACGAGCGGACTATCTTAAATGCATACCTCGAAGTATCTACGGAGTTATCCAACATCAGCAATCTCGAAAAGAGCTATGATCTGAAGTCGAAACAAGTAGATGCACTGACCACGTCCATCGACATTTCCAACGACCTGTTTAAGTCTGCCAGGGCCGATTATCTGGAAGTACTGATGACACAGCGGGATGCGCTGGAATCCAAACTGGACCTGATAGAAACCAAAAAAGATCAACTGAATGCAGTCATCAATGTTTATAAAGAACTGGGGGGCGGCTGGAAGTAATAGCATCTGATAGCAAAAAGCCGGCAACGATGGTTGCCGGCTTTTTTATTGTAAATTTCTTTCCTCCAACCTCATGGCAGGTGGTTTAACAAAATTTCCTTTGAGCGAAACAAATAAGGAATCGCTGCTTTCTTTGCAATAATTAACCATCTGTCTGCTCTTTTTAACCTGCCGGCTCATTATCCCCGTTTGTTAGTTACTTTTATCCGGTAATTAACCTAAAAAAAACGACATGTTTTCAGCTGAAACATACACCAAAAGAAGAAGCATACTGCAATCCGATATTGGCAGGGGCCTTATTTTACTTCCCGGCAATGACGACAGTGGCATGAACTATAAGGACAACATCTACCCTTTCCGGCAGGATAGCAGTTTCTTATACTTTGCAGGTATCGACCGGCCCGGATTGACGTTTGTAATAGATGTAGATAATAACCGGGAGATATTATTCGGCGATGAACTGACGGTAGAAGAGATCATGTGGACAGGTCCGGTGGAATCGCTGGCAGCACAGGCCGTGAAGACCGGCATTAAAGAGATCCGCCCATTATCCCAACTGGCGGGCTTCCTGGCAAGCAGTGTTAGCAGCAAACAGGATATTCATTTTCTTTTGCCCTATAGAGCAGATGATACGGTGAAACTAAGCACCTGGTTAGACATTCCCGTTGCCCTCCTTCCGCAGCGTGTATCTGTAAAGCTGATACACGCGATTGTGCGTCAACGGTCCATTAAAACCAGCGAAGAAATTGAACAGATAGAAATCGCCGTCAACACCACCATCGACATGCAGTTGAAAGCGATGGAGCTATCGGCCGCCGGGGTTACCGAAACGGAAATAGCTGGTCGCCTCCAGGCCGTGGCCATTGCTGCCGGGGGAAATATATCTTTCCCCGTTATTTTAACCAGCAACGGGCAGTTCCTGCACAATCATCCGCATTATGCGCCACTACAGAACGGGCAATTGGTATTGTGTGACTGCGGCGCCGAAAATGCGATGCGCTACGCCGGTGACCTGACCCGTACGCATCCTGTTAATAAAAAATTCACGACTGCCCAACGGGAGATCTATGATATTGTATACCAGGCATACCAGGCAGCCGCCGATGCGGTAAAACCAGGCATACACTTTAAAGATGTGCACCTGCTGGCTTGTGAGCAGTTGGCTGCAGGACTCATTTCGCTGGGCCTCATGCGGGGCAATGCCCGCGAAGCGGTGGAAGCGGGCGCGCATACCCTCTTCTTTCCCTGCGGTCTTGGACATATGCTGGGACTGGATATTCACGACATGGAAAATCTGGGAGAACAATATGTAGGCTATACCGATAGTTTAAAGAAAAGCACCGACTTCGGTTTAAAATCCCTGCGACTGGGACGTGAGCTGGAAGAAGGATTTGTATTGACCATAGAACCAGGCATCTATTTCAATCCGCTACTGACAGCAGCCTGGCAGGCAGCAGGCAAACACAGCGCTTTTATTAACTATGAAAAATTAGCGGCGTACGAAAATTTCGGGGGCGTACGGGTGGAAGATAATTTCCTGATAACAGCCAGTGGCAGCCGTATCTTGGGACGTCCTTTCGCTAAAACAGCCACTGAAATCGAACACCTCATCAATTTATAAATACATGAAACAGCAGCTACTGCTCCTGGCAGTTTTATTTTTGTTTTCCTGCAATACGCGTAAAAATGAGGATACCGGCAACAAGCAATTAAATGTGCTCGCAGAAAAATATGTGCGGCTCGGATTAAGTATCGGTCAATATGATCCTGATTTTGTAGATGCCTACTATGGCCCGGATTCCCTGAAACCAACTGCTGGCCGGCAATCCACTTTTCCAAAAGATAACTTTCTCGGTGCGGTGGATAGTTTAAAAGCATCGTTGCAACAACTCTCTACTGAAACAAAAGACGATACTGTTCGCATCCGGTCACAATGGATCATGCGACAACTCACTGCTTTCAGCAGGCGTATCAAAATATTCTCCGGTGAATACAGTGATTTTGATAAGGAGTCAAAAGAATTATTTGACGTGGTGGCGCCCACGTATCCGGAAAAATATTATCAGTCGCTCGTAGCCAAACTCGATAGCCTGTTACCCGGTAAAAGCGCGGTACAAGACCGTTTCCAGCAACTCGCCAATCGTTTCATCATCCCCAAAGATAAACTGGATACGGTTTTCAAAACCGCTATCGCAGCAGCCCGTAAGCGCACCTTGCAGCATTATGCTTTACCGGCAACAGAAAGCTTTACACTGGAATATGTTTCCGGCAAACCGTGGATGGGTTACAACTGGTACAAAGGAAATTATGTGAGCCTGATTCAGATCAGCGCCGACCTGAATATTTTCATCGAAAAAGCAATAGACCTCGCCTGTCATGAAGGATATCCCGGTCATCATGTATATAATATGCTGCTGGAAAAAAATCTGTATCACGACAAAGGATGGGTGGAAATATCGCTGTATCCTTTATTCAGTCCACAGTCGCTGATTGCCGAAGGCAGTGCGAACTACGGCATAGAAATCGCCTTCCCCGGAACCGAAAAAAATACCTTTACCAAAAACATCTTATTACCGCTGGCAGGATTAGATACCACCGGGATAGATACTTACTTTAAAGCACTGGACATTAAAGGACAACTCAACTATGCACGCAATGAAGTAGGCAGAGGATTGCTGAACGGCAGCATGTCCGACTCCGCGGCTACACAATGGCTGCTGAACTACACGCTCCTGAACCAGGAAGCCGCGGCAAAAGGATTGTTGTTCATTAAGAAAAACCGTTCGTATGTAATCAACTACAATTATGGACTGGACCTGATCAAAAACTACATCTCGGCTGATGCCCATGAAACACAGCCCGACAAAAGGTGGGAAAGTTTTGGTCATTTGCTCAGCAACGAAATTACGCCAACAGACCTGATACAAGGAGGCAAGCCATAATCATGTTTTTATTTGCTGACAGCCATCATGGCTGTCAGCCTTTTTGATATCAGCAGCAGCAGCACACCTGCGGCGCCCACCATGATCACAAAAAGCAGGAAGAAATCGTAGGCGTTGCGGATAGCATATCCTCCAAGCGTAAGCGTTTTACCATGATCCGGATACAAGGTGCTTAATACACCGGCAAATTTATTGGCTGCTGCTGTTGCCAGGAACCATACCGCCATTAGTAAAGAGGAAAATTTAAGCGGCGATAATTTATTGACCAGCGATAGCCCTATGGGCGACAAACAAAGTTCTCCGAAAGAATGCAAAGCATACATGCCGGTAATCCAGATAATGCTTACCTTGATATCAGGAGCTACTGCTTTCACACCAAATGCAATCCATAAATATCCCAACGCCAGTAACAACAACCCTATGCCCATTTTAACAGGCGCGGAAGGTTCATGTTTCCCCAGCCGCGGCCATAGCCACGCGAAGAACGGCGCAAAGAGAACGATGTAAATGGAGCCCAGGGAAAGAAAAAGACTAGGCGGTATTTCATTCAGCAGCAGCGCATTTTTACCCAGGAAATATATATTCACGCCGGCGATGCCCAACAGGAGGAGCAACAACAATCCGTAGATCGTGTTGCGTAACAAATGATCCACAGCGGCTGACAACTGCCGTTGTGCATGACGGAACAATCTGAATAATCCATATACTAAAAGAACAGATCCCAGCTGAATACTCCATACCGGTATTTTCCAGCCCAGATGTCTGTTGGTTTGTTCATCTGCAAAAAATGTCAGCGAAGCCCCTGCCTGTTCAAATGCTGCCCAGAAAAAGATCACAAAGAAAGAGATGATAAAGATGACTTTGATCCGCTGTTTTTCTGAACGGGTAAGCGATGGATCTCTGAAGATGATCACCGCAATCAGTACTACCGCGGCCAGCAACAGGTACGACAGGTAGTTAACGATGGTGGCATCGATATATAGTAAACCGATCATCAGCAAGGTAGTCAGTACCAGTCCCCCGATCATCACGAGCGGTTGCAATAGTTTAGCCGGCACCCGTTCCGGGGTGAGGCCCAGTACATTCCCTGCCGGATCTTTCACATAGCGATGATGAAATGCCACCTGCACCAGCACACTAATCACCATGCTGACACCACCCGCTAAGAAAGCCCATTTAAAATCAGCCGGGTTGCCCGTATCTCCGGTAAGGCCGCAGATAATGGGGCCTAACGCACCTCCGGTATTAATGCCCATGTAAAAAATCGTATAGGCCGTGTCTTTTCTTTTATCCCCGTCTACATATAACTGCCCTACCAGGGAAGAGATATTAGGTTTAAAGAATCCATTGCCGGAAATCATGCAGCCGAGGCCACAAAAGAACAGCAGCAGCGAAAGAGAAGCATAATGCTGAAATGAGGAGGCGCTGACAAAAAGGATCATCTCTCCTACTGCCATCACGATGCCGCCGGTAATAATGGAGCGCCGGTTGCCCCAATAACGGTCGGCAATGTAGCCTCCCAACAGTGGAGTAAGATAAATCAGCCCCGTATAACTTCCATATAAATTGGCGGCAAACACTTTGCTGAACAGTAACGCCTTGGTCATATAAAGGATCAGCACCGCACGCATGCCATAGTAGTTGAACCGCTCCCACATTTCAGTGACAAACAAAATGTAAAGTCCTTTGGGATGCGATGCAGGCCGGGAAGTTTCAGGCATAGAAATGTTTTTTCAATACCTGTTTAAATGAAGGTACCACTTCAAATATGGTCTTCTTTGGGAGATATGTATTTGCAGTAATTAACAGAATATGCGTTCATTTTAACCTTCTATCGCTATTTTCTGGCCCTTTACGGGGATACGGGGATTTTCACGGTATGATGGTGGTAGGTTACTGATTATATTTAGCATTATTATTCATGAAAGCTCCTGCAATTCCCTCAAAAGCGTCAAAGGATGGGTCTATCCTGGTAAAGATAGACCCGCCGG
>NZ_DATCVJ010000414.1:0-6676 GCF_036566945.1 Chitinophaga sp.
CCGATCTCATTGCCCGCCGCAAGAAAGAAGAATGGTTTATGGGAACCATTACGAATAATGATGCACGGCAATTAAAAGTGCCACTGAACTTTTTGACACCAGGGAAAAAATACCTTGCCAGCATTTACTATGATGATCCTGCATCCACTGTACGCACCAAGGTGTCTATCAAAAGAATAAGGGTGGATGCGCATACGGTATTGAACACAAATTTAATTCCATCGGGCGGTCAGGCGGTATGGATAAGGCGGTGTAACTAAAATGTATATTTTTCCCGCAAAGACGCAAAGCAGCAAAGGCGTGAAGACTACATTGTCTTGTTTTATAGCTATTATACCATCTTCCCGCTTTGCGGACTTAAAATTTGCTTCGATATTCTTTGCTGCTTTGCGCCTTTGCGGGAAAAATATCCTTTTCAGGCACCTCCCAAACATCATCTTTCAACAAATAGCTATACACCATCTGCTTTTATCTGAGACAGCAATTTCTCGAGGTTTACCGTAGCAAATCCGGAAGCATAATCCGACAGGCCGTACGGAATTATCAGTTCATCATTGTGGATCATAGAGCCGCAGGAGTATAATACATTAGGCACGTACCCTTCCCGTTCATCCTTATTGGGCATCAGGAGGGGCTCGCGTAAGCGGCCTATTTCTTTACCCGGGTTTTCCAGGTCCAGGAGACTGGCGCCGATGCAATAAGTACGCATAGGCCCTACGCCATGTGTAATCACCAGCCACCCTTCCGGCGTTTCAATGGGAGAGCCGCAGTTACCTACCTGTACAAACTCCCATCCATATTTAGGGGTATGCAATATTTGAGGGTTTTCCCAGATATTGATTTTATCTGAATACATGATATATCCATTGATGCCATCAATACGGGAGATCATGACATATTTCCCGTTTATTTTGCGGGGAAACAGCGCCAGGTTTTTGTTCTGGGCGCCTTCTCCGTACAGGGGCATGATCTTGAAGTTATAAAAGTCTTTCGTCTGCAGCAGTTTGGGCTGAATAGTAATCCCATCATAGGCAGTATACGTAGCATAGTAACTAACACTCCCATTTTCGCTGGTATACTTTACAAAGCGGGCATCTTCTATTCCCCTGCTTTCCGCCTCCGAATAAGGAAAAATAACGCGATCGGACAAGTCGGTATCCAGCGAAAAATTCAACTCGTAATAAGAATCTGCGAGCCACAAAACCCTTTCCAGTCCTTTCTTCAGCAGGTGATCTACCTGGAAGCGCTGTTGCGTTTCCCGGATTACTTTCTTGAGTGCGAGGTATTCAAACTGGTCGGGTAAACTGCTTTGTATTTCCTGCATTACTGAATCCGGCAATCTGATAGAGGCCGCGTTTTGGAAAAAAGTGTGTTTTTGGTAGATGGAATTACGGATAATTTCTGCTTCATCTACGTAGTTGCCAGGGGCTATCAGTGAAATTTCATTGCTCTTGTCAATAATACCTGATCTGAAGGCAATGGAAGATACGTGCCCTTCCCCCACTGCGCGAAAGCTCATGATGACGCGTTTCTGTCCTTCTTCCAAACCACTCTGGTCTACATCTTCAATCAGTGAAGGATTAAAGAAAGCAGCTGATTCAATGGAATATTCATTAGTAAAATAGGAACCAGTCAGCAATTTTCTTTTCAGCGACATGCCGTCGTAATCGATTTGCAAACCGGGAAACAAGTGCCGCAGCCGGTCTGCGTGTCGTTCAAAAATCCGGGTAATATTTCTGTGGCGTCGGGAAAATTCTCTCAGTATAGGCATAATCGTTATGTCTACTTCAGAATCGCTCATAGCGGCTACCAATTGAATGATAGATTTAGCCCTGGCCTCTCCATTGAAAAAAAATCTCGCTACTACGCGCTTCAGATCAGGATAAATCTTTGTTGATTTCCGCTCTATTGACAATCGCATGTTTTTCGTTTTGTTAAATATTGAATCCGTCTTCCAGGACAACTCCCTTTTTAACAACAACAATGCCGTCTTTCACTGTATATTTCTCAAAGTCCCCGTCAGCCAAGTGTTTCCCGCCGTTGATATGTACACCGTTTCCGATGCTGCAGTTTTTGTCGATGATGGCATTATTGATGATACAGTTTTCGCCGATGCCCATTGTAGGGCGTCCTGCTGCTTTTGCCTTTTCTATTTCATCCAGCGTTTGATAGTAGTCACTTCCCATAATATAGGCATTGCTGATTTCCGAGCCTTTGCCGATACGGGTACGTATACCTACCACCACCCTTTCGAGACGGTTTGCCATTATAATACAACCATCTGCTATCATTGTTTTCTCCATGGTACCGGAAATTTTTGCCGGAGGCAGCATTCTGGCCCTGGAGTAGATGGTTTGAGATTCGTCGAAGAGATTAAATAAAGGGATTTCGTCTGTAAGTCCGATATTGGCTTCGAAGAAAGACTCGATATTACCGATGTCTGTCCAGTAGCCCTCATACTGGTAGCTGAAGATCCGGCGTTTGGCTTCAATGGCCTGCGGAAGGAGCTGTTTACCAAAGTCGGCCGCCTCCGGCTGATCATTGAGCATGTCAAAAAGTACTTGTCTGTTGAAGATGTAGATGCCCATACTGGCCAGGTAAACACGGCCTTCTTTCTGCATTTCTTCACTTACTTCAGAAGCCCATGGTGGCAAAACAGCCTGGGAAGGCTTCTCTGTGAAGGATACGATAGCGCCTTTGTCATCTTCCTTTAGTATACCAAAATCAGAGGCGTCCCGTGCACTTACCGGAATGGTGGCAATAGAGATTTCCGCACGGGTGTTGATATGGTGTTGGATCATCTTTTTGAAATCCATCTGGTACAGCTGATCACCGGATAAGATGAGGATGTATTCAAACTCAAAGTTTTCCATGTGATGAATACATTGCCGTACTGCATCCGCTGTACCCTGGTACCAGGTTGGATTATCGGGCGTTTGTTCCGCCGCCAGGATGTCCACGAAACCCTTATCAAAATTGCTGAAGTGATAAGTGTTCTTGATATGTTTGTTCAGGGAGGCCGAATTGAACTGCGTGAGTACGAAGATGCGGTTCAGTTCAGCGTTCAAACAATTGGAGATGGGAATATCCACCAGTCTGTATTTACCGGCCAAAGGCACCGCTGGTTTTGAACGGCGGCGGGTAAGCGGATACAGGCGGGTGCCGGCCCCTCCTCCGAGAATAATGGATATTACATCTTTAGTCATAATGGGAATTGGTTTTAGAAAGTCATCATTCAATATTCTAAACTATTTCATACTGCTGTACATATCAACATAGCGCTGTGCAGAGCTGCCCCAGGAGTGATCAATGTTCATGCCTCTCGCGCGTACTTCCTCCAGATGTGTGGCATCCTGATACAATTCAATGGCCCGTTTTACGGAGTAACAAACATCCCAGACGCCGGCCTGGTTAAAGCGAATCCCCACCCCGTCTTTATCTCCAAAGTCGGTAACGGTATCTTTCAGTCCACCGGTGCTGCGCACCATAGGCACCGTTCCGTAACGCAGTGCGTACATCTGATTCAGGCCGCAAGGCTCCACCCTGGAGGGCATCAGCAGAAAATCGCTGCCCGCATAAATAAGATGGGATAACGATTCGTCGTACCCGATATGCACGTTGAAGCCATAGCTCACCAACTGACGCGTTTGCTGCAAAGACCACTCAATATGGGGTTCCCCACTCCCCAGAACGAGGAAGTTGACTTCTCCGGGTAGTTCATGCAGGGAGCGACCAATGATTTCGGGCAACAGGTCGGCGCCTTTATCGCCCACCAGCCGGCCGATAAAAGAGATCAGTGGCAACGACACGTCGAGTCCGAAGCGTTCGCACAGCAATTGCTTATTTTCCTTTTTACCTTCTATTACGGTATCGGTATCATAGTTCAGGGCCAGCATATGATCGGACGACGGGTCCCATACCAGGGTGTCGATACCGTTCAGAATCCCGACCATCTTCGCCTTTTCATGGCTGATCAGGCTTTCGAGGCCATTGGCATTGGAAAACAGTTCTTCCAGGTATCCCGGCGACACGGTGGTTACGCGCCATGCGCATTTGATAGCCGCCGCCAGTGGATTGATGGCGCCGCCCCAGTCCAGCAAACCGGCTTTCCACAGGTCAAAAGAAGGAAGCAGGTAGAGTTTATCCCAGCCAAATTGGCCCTGGTACTGTGCGTTGTGGATAGTCAGCACAGAAGGAATATGTTTCAGACGGTCATATTTGTAACAATAATTCAGCAAAAACGGAATCAACCCGGTGTGATGATCATGGCAATGGATCACATCCGGCTGGTGCTGCCATTCGTTGATCCAGTCCAGCACGGCAATCTGGAAGGCCAGGAAACGTTCTGTATCATTGGGGTATCCGTATACACCGGGGGTATCGAGTAAACCAGGAATATCCACCAGGTACAGGTCGAAGCCCAGTTCATTGCTGCGTTCCTTTAATACATTGAAGTGGTACCAGTCGTGCCCCAGCCACATGCCGGCCTGGTGTACCACATCGAATTCGTGTGTATCGTAATACTTTGTCCGGTAGGCCGGCACTACTACTTTGGCAAAATTTCCTAACTGGTGCTGATATTTGGGTAATGCCCCCACCACATCACCTAGTCCACCTACTTTGGCTACCGGGTAACATTCCGCGCTAATGTGTAAAATCTCCATGCTAAATAATTGATAATCTTTATTAAGTTACCTTGGAAAAATAAGAAAACAAAGGGGGAAACGGAATTTATTTTGCGCGGATTTTGTCTTACCCAGGATTATACTGATTTAGATGATTTTCCGGATTTTTTCTTTTAAGATTTTGAAAAGATTAGCGAAGATAATAGCATTTATCCTTCGCTAATCTTTTTAAATCTTAAAAAATCATAAAATAAAATCCTGAAAATCATCTAAATCAGTATAATCCTGGGTAAGACAAAATCCGCGGGGTATATTTGTAACAGTTATTGTCATGTGTTCATCCTCTAAAAGTGTCTATTATGGATTTTGGTCGTGTTACTACTCCCGAATTATCAGACATTGATTTTAAATTACCCGCCGAACCGGTATTTAATAAGAAGGTATTAAAAGGCAAGCCTGTCAAAAAGCCGCTGGCCTACCTGGGCTGCGCCAAATGGGGCCGGAAAGAATGGATAGGTAAAATATATCCCAAAGGCACCAAAGAGGCCGATTTTCTCGGTGAATATGTAAAACACTTCAACAGCATAGAGCTAAACGCCACCCACTATCAGATTTATGGCCCTGCCACCATTTCCAAATGGGATGAAAAAGCCAGGGGTATGGATTTTAAATTCTGTCCCAAAGTGCCGCAAAGCATTAGTCATTTCAGCAACCTGGTAAGCGCAGGCGACAAAACCACTTCCTTCCTGGAAGGCGTGCTGGCATTCGGTTCCCACCTGGGACCTATTTTTTTACAATTGAGTGATAAATATGGCCCGGCCAAACGGGAATACCTATACGAATACCTCGCCTCCCTGCCGAAAGACCTCCAATTTTTTGTGGAACTACGCCACAAAGCCTGGTTTGAAGACGAAGCCGTGCGCCTGGAACTATTTGAAAAACTCCTGGAACTCAATGTAGGCATCATTATCACCGATACCGCAGGAAGAAGGGATCTGGCACATATGCACCTCACCATCCCAAAAATATTTATCCGTTTTGTAGGAAATAGTCTGCATCCAACGGATTATACCCGGATCGACGACTGGGCAAACCGGATAAAATACTGGCTGGACAAGGGTTTGCAGGAAGTATATTTTTTCATGCACATGCACGACGAAGCCACCTCCCCGGAGCTGGCGGTATACATGATTGACAAGCTGGAAGCGGTTTGCGGCCTACATGTAAAAAAGCCCCAATTTGTCGGAAAGTAGTGCCCGCAAAGGAGCAAAGCAGCAAAGCAGCAAAGCAGCAAAGTTTTTTACCTGCATCAATATTTTATATCAGATTTCTTTGCTGCTTTGCTGCTTTGCTCCTTTGCGGGCACCTTCCCGTGAAAAAAGTGAAAAAGCCGGACTGAAATATTAATTTCGCCTTTTCAAAACCGGTACTTAAAATGATGCGCGACAAGCTAGAGCAATTGGCCCAGCAACTGGAAGGCAAGCTTTATACAGACGATACCATGCGAACACTCTATGCCACTGATGCATCGGCATATCGTGAAATGCCGCTGGCAGTAGCTATTCCGCAGCATATCGATGATCTGAAGACACTGATCAGCTTTGCGCGTGAAAATAAAACCTCCCTGATCCCACGTACCGCCGGCACCTCACTCGCCGGACAGGTAGTAGGCAACGGGATCATCACCGACGTATCCCGCACTTTTACCAATATACTGGAGTTTAATAAAGAAGAAGGCTGGGTACGCGTACAGCCAGGCGTGATCCGCGATGAACTCAACCTGTTCCTGAAACCACATGGATTTTACTTTGGCCCGGAAACCTCCACGGCCAACCGCGCCATGATAGGCGGTATGGTAGGCAATAACTCCTGCGGTTCCAACTCCGTAGTATACGGCAGCACCCGCGAACACCTGCTGGAAGTGAAAGCCCTCCTGAGCAACGGCGAAGAAGTGACCTTCGGCAGCATGGATGCGGAAAGCTTCCACCAGAAATGTGAAGGCCCCGACACCCTGGAAACGAAGATCTACCGGCAAATCCGTAGCAGTCTTA
>NZ_DATCVJ010000415.1:0-2397 GCF_036566945.1 Chitinophaga sp.
GAGCGGAATTAAATCCTTTGCTCTGGCCATTCGCTTTAATAGCTTTTTGCTTTATGCCTTCTGCCTGCTGCTTTATCGCACCAGTTTCAGTTCATTGATAATATTTTTTGCGCCACCCAGTTTTTCGATGCACCATAATACATAACGTACATCTACGCAGATGGTACGGTTGTATTCTGAGTCGAACTGAATTTTGTGACTCAGCGCTTCGTAGTTACCATCGAAGGCCAGGCCAATCAGTTCACCGTTGGCATTGATCACAGGAGAACCAGAGTTCCCGCCGGTGATATCGTTGGTGGTAATGAAACCCACTACGATGTCATTGCGTTTGGCATCTTTATACTGACCAAAATCTTTTTTGTTATACAGATCTATATAGTTGGCTGGCAGATCAAATTCGTAATCGCCGGGTACATATTTCTCGATCACGCCTTTCATGGTAGTTACGTAGTCGTAGTGTACCGCGTCGCGTGGAGAATATGGTTTTACCTGGCCATAAGACAGGCGCATGGTAAAGTTAGCATCCGGATATCTGTTGGCGTTAGGCGTCATTTGCATTACACCTTTCAGGTAAGCGCGGCCCAGGTCCGTATTCTTCGTCATGAACTGATTGTATAAAGGCAGGTATTTACCTACATAATTTTTGATAAATGTGCTGGCGTAAGCAAATGCAGGGTCGTTCTGCAGGGTCACTGCATCGGGATTTGATGCAAATGCTTTCCATTTTGTGTTATCAAAAATGAAGGTATTGTTCATTAAGGCAGCAGCCCAGGTGCGGTAGGTATTATCTTCATCGAGACTACCATATTTTGCTTTCAGTGCCTCATAAAAGCCAGCTGGTTGCTGATCTTTTGAGATGTCTGTGTAGTACATATGGCAGGTAGCTGCGAGAATTTTCTGATCGCTTGGTTTATTTTCGCCTTCCAGGAAAGCAGTGCGTGCTTTGTCTGCCGCTTCTACCGCCTGTTTCACGGCATCTTTAGGGGCACCAGGGGTTACCAGTGCTCTTTCCACACCCATTAAGGACGCGGCAAAAGAAGCCAGCGGAGAACCGAGGATGCCTTCGTTCAGGTATACACGTTGTTTGGCGTATGGCGTCCATGCTTTATAAGCAGCTTCATAGTCGCGGAGGATGCCGGAAAATTCCGGCTTATCCTGAGCCCACTTAGCGAAAGCAGCTTCCTGTTTTTGTTTGTCGGCCAGTACACCATGTTTTTCGAGTTGTTTCGTTTCCCCGTCAAAGAATTTCCAATAGTTGGCAATACCGGCGTAGGAAGAAGCCAACTGCAGTTTTACCGCGGGGTCTTTTTTCATTTGTTCGAACATAGCTTTCAGCCTTACATCTCTCAGATTCACCAGGAAAGGGTTTTCGACAGATGTTTTCAGCTGAATGCCGTAAGAAGTTTCGTAACGGTTGGTGCCGCCAGGATATCCAAAGATCATGGCGTAATCATTTTCCTTTACACCTTTGATAGATACCGGCAGGAAGTGTTTAGGTTTCATGGGGATGTTATCAGCAGCATAAGGTGCTGGCTTACCATCTTTACCGGTGTAAACGCGGAAAATAGAGAAATCGCCGGTATGACGGGGCCATTCCCAGTTATCGGTATCACCGCCAAATTTACCTACACTTTCAGGAGGGGCTCCTACCAGGCGGATATCTTTATAGCGCTCGTATACAAACATCAGGTACTGATTGCCTTTGAACATCGGTACTACTTTCGCTTCGTAGCCGGTGTTTTCTGTGGCTTTAGCGATTACTTCGCCATATACCTGTTGTTCCTTTTTAGCTCTTTCTGCGCCGTCTAAACCTTTCAGGGCGTCTTCCACCTGTTTGGTAACGTCTTCCACTTTTACCAGGAATTGCACGGACAGCTGGGAAGAAGTGATTTCTTCCTGCTTATTTTTTGCATAAAATCCGTTTTTCAGGTAATTATGTTCTACAGAGCTGGCGGAGGCAATGGCGGCATAGCCACAGTGATGATTGGTGAAAATGAGCCCTTCGTTGCTTACGATTTCTCCCGTACAACCACCACCGAAAATAACAATCGCATCTTTCAGGGAGGCTTTGTTGATACTGTACAACTGTTCTTTGGTCAGCTTCAATCCCTTCTTCACCATGTCGTTGTACGTTTGCTGCCCCAGTAAATAAGGTAGCCACATGCCCTCATCTGCTTTAGCCCATTTTATACTTACGCTAAGCAATAAGAGCAAAACCAGTAATTTTTTTCTCATATTAAGTCAGGTTTTGTTTTTAAGGACCTCAAACCTAGCTATTTTTTCGTTATCCGGCGCAGCTATAAGGATCAGTGGCGCCTTTATGTGATAATTATTTTTATGTGATTTCGGGGCAAACCCGAAAACTGGAATATGTTTTGATAAGGGGGTACAGCCGAA
>NZ_DATCVJ010000416.1:0-5794 GCF_036566945.1 Chitinophaga sp.
ACACATATGCTGGATATGCTGAACACCGAACAATACCTGACATTGAGGAAAGAAGCCTTTGCCAACGATGGTATTACCCCTACTGCCGCTAACGCCCCCGACCTGGTTACCTATGATCAAACAGCCTATACCGATTGGCAAAAATATTTAATTGGCGGAACTGCTCATGTTTCCAATGCACAGGTAAGTTTAAGTGGAGGCGATAGTAAGAACCGCTTTATGCTCAGCAGCAGTTATCATAATGAAACCACTGTAAACCCCGGTGATGGCCGTGATAAGCGCGTGGCCTTTAATGCATCGTATGATTTTACTTCTGAAAATTCAAAGTTCAACCTGGCATTTGCTGCTAATTATACCAATGATGATGATAAAAATTATTCGGGTGATTTAGCCACGATGTATATACTGCCGCCCAATTTCCCGCTCTATAAAGCAGATGGAAAAATGAACTGGGATTTAGGCCAGAACCCCGCCTCCAACCTGATGAAGGTCTATAATAACAAGTCAGATTATCTCAACAGTAATGTCACCATGCGTTATTCCATCCTGGATAATTTGCAGGTAAAGGTAAACCTGGGGTATAATCAAAACGGGATGGATCAGTATAACGCCAATCCACTTGCTGCCAGGGACCCTCGTTATTATAAAGTGTCGACCGCTACTTTTGGAAGTACTAAAAGAAAAGGTTTTATCGTAGAACCACAGATAGATTATAACCTTAAACTGGGCGCCGGCAACCTGAAAGCCCTGGTGGGTGCTACCTGGCAGAAGCGTACGTCGGATGGTTACTACATTACTGCCAGCGGTTATTCTACAGATGAGGCCCTTGGATCTATGCAGGGAGCTACTTCACTGGTGGCATCTTCTTCTTACGGTAATCCGAATGTGGGGTACAATGATTACCGGTACCAATCTATTTTTGGTCGCTTAAGTTATAATCTGCAGGGCAAGTACATTGTGAATGCTACGATGCGCCGCGATGGTTCTTCCCGTTTTGCACCGGAAAACCGTTATGGTAATTTCGGTGCGGTAGGTGCTGCCTGGATCTTCAGTGAAGAATCATTGATAAAAGTCCACCTGCCGTTTTTAAGTTTTGGTAAACTGCGCTCCAGCTATGGTATTACCGGCAATGATATGATTGGTGATTACGGTTATATGTCCAGCTGGACGGTGAGTGGAGGCTCCTATAATGGCGTAGCTACGCTGAATCCTTCCCGCCTGGCCAACTCCGGGTATGGCTGGGAAAAAGTAGCCAAAACAGATGTGGCACTGGAAACAGGATTTTTGCACGATAAAGTTTTATTCAATGTAAACTTTTACAGCAACCGTACTACCAATCAGTTGGTGGGATATAATTTACCTTTTACGGCCGGCTTCTCCAGTGTACAATACAACCTGCCTGCCGTAATACGCAATCAGGGCTGGGAGTTTGAAGTAAATACCACCAACATATCCCGCAAGTCATTTAAGTGGACGACTTCCGTTAACCTGACCATACCGCAGAATAAACTGGTGAGCTATCCGGGTCTGGAAAGCTCGTCTTACCGCTACAGCTATGCGGTAGGCCAGCCATTGCAGGTGTCGAAGGGATATGTATTAACGCAGGTAGATCCTAAAACAGGAGTGCCACAGTTTGAAAGCACTGATTTTGATGAGCGGGCGGTATTTGGCAGCGTAACGCCGAAGTATTATGGTGGTTTACAGAATACGTTCCGTTATAAAAACTGGCAGCTGGATGTCTTCTTCCAGTATAGCAAACAATCCGGCTTCAACTATTTTAATAATGCGTGGAAGAACATCGGCGCTATGAATAATTTTGATGTGACGGTATTAGACCGCTGGCAGAAGGAGGGAGATGTCACCAATATTCCCAAGGCTACTACGTATTCTCCTGACTGGACGTACTACATGACTTCTTCGCAGAACTGGGGCGATGCCTCTTTTATTCGCCTGAAAAATGTATACCTGGCATATAATATTCCATCGGCGCTGATGTCGAAGTTAAGACTGAGCAGTTGCCGTATTTATCTGCAGGGACAAAATCTGTTCACTATTACCAACTATCTCGGCTACGATCCTGAAACACAGGGCATCTTCCAGCCGCCATTAAAAATGTACACCGCAGGTATTCAGTTATCCTTGTAAATGATTAAATGATGCAAAACGTGAACGTATATACGAAAAAGAACCGCATACTGGTAGTATTACTGTTATGTTGTGTAACGATAGTGTCCTGTAAAAAGTTTCTGGATGCTGATCCTCCGAAAGATATTGTGCCTGCCGATCATCTGTTTAATAATGATGCCAACGCGCTGGCGGCCGTATCAGGCGTATACCAGGATATGATGTCTTCCTCCTACGCCCGTATCGCCAATGGTACCCTCAGTATTTACAGCGGATTAACCGCCGATGAGATCTATAGCTTTAACCAGGCCGACCTGGAATTCAGCACCAACCAGATTACTTTTCAGTCCTATTCGTCGGCAGAATATTTATGGCAGTATGGGTATAGTTCCCTGTACCGCGTAAATGCCATTTTAAAGGGCCTGGAAGCGCCTAACGGCGTTAGTGCGGCCACTAATAGCCAATTACTCGGAGAATCGTATTTTATGCGTGCTTTCATCTATTTTCAGCTCACTAACCTGTATGGCAAAATACCTTTAACCGAGGCTATCGATTATCAAACCAACAGCATCTTGCCAAGGGCGGAAGTAGCGGTGGTATATGATACCATCATTGCTAACTTAAAACTCGCGGAAACTTTGTTGCAGGCCACTTATCCTACTACGGGTAAGGTAAGGCCCAATCGCTTCACCGCTTCCGCATTGCTGGCCCGCGCTTATTTATACCGCGGCAGGTATGCCGAAGCAGCTGCCAAAGCAGGAGAGGTAATTGCTGGTCCATACAAACTGGCCGCCCTGAACAAAGTCTTTCTCAAAGAAAGTGAGGAAGCTATCTGGGAGCTGATGCCGGTAGGCAGCAACGGCGTTAATACTTATACCGGTAACCTGTTTATCCCGGATACCAGTAGCTCTTCTGCGCCTAAGTATGCGCTGAACACCGGGCTGGCCAACGCTTTCGAGGCAGGAGATCTGCGTATGAGCAATTGGGTAGGCATCAAAAAGTATAACAATGTTAACTACCTCTATCCGGCTAAGTATAAGGTACGGGTAGGTAGTTCTACTGTGCCGGCCAATGCCACGGAATATGAAATTGTATTTCGTTTGGGTGAACAATACCTGATCCGTGCCGAGGCCAATGCGCAATTGGGAAATACTTTTCCTGCTATTGCAGATGTAGACAGTATCCGTTCCCGTGCGGGGCTGCCGCTGTTGGCGCCTGATATCACGAAGGATGCACTCCTGGCCGCTGTGGCTCGGGAAAGAAGGATAGAATTGTTTGCAGAATGGGGCCATCGCTGGTTTGACCTGATCCGCACCAATAAAGCAGATGCCGTATTGAGTGCGCTCAAACCTACCTGGAAGTCTACCGCCATTCTGTGGCCCATTCCTCAGTATGAATTAAACATTAACACTGCTATCCAGCAAAATGCTGGTTACACCAACTAACCGTATATGAAAAAACTATTAACGGCTACGGCCGCACTATTATCTTTATCGGCTGTGACCCATGCCCAGTCCGTGATACAGGGTACTATTAAAAATGGCGCCACTGGCTGGGTATACCTCAGCTATGATGATAAAGGGCAACAAATAAAAGATTCTGCCGACATAAAAAACGGCCAGTTTCTATTTACTGTAAAAACAGCGGCCACTAACCTGTATTACCTGAATACTGCCGGTACGCAATCTTTTACTTCCCTGATGCTGGAGAAAAATGCGAAGGCAACATTGGTATCTCCTGATAATGAATTGGAGCATGCCGTGATCACTGCCGGTGCTGCACAGCAGGACTGGATAGCTTTTGATAGTGCTTTGAAAACATTGTACCCGGTGGCCACACAGCTGAATGCATTATATGATTCTTCCCGTAAAGCCAATGGAGGTAAAGTAGATTCACTGACCAAAGCACAGGTGGCCGCAGGTTTCAAGGGACTCGACAGAAAAGGCGACAGCATCGTGCAATATTACCTGACCAACAAACACAACACCGTATTGGAAGCTTACCTGGTAGATCGTTTTCATACGGGGCCGGGCAAGGATGCAGAAGCAAAAGAATGGTTTGATAAAATGGGGCCGGTAGCCAAGGCATCAGTGTTTGGAGAAAAGATCCAGACTTTCCTGGCGGTGGCGGCTAAAACGTCTGAAGGGAAAAAAGCGCCTGTCTTTGCCATGAAGGATGTTAACGGGAAAACTGTTTCCCTGGCAGATTTCAAAGGGAAGTATGTATTGATCGATTTCTGGGCCAGCTGGTGCGGTCCTTGCCGCGCAGAGAATCCGAATGTGGTAAAAGCTTTTGAAGCCTATAAGGACAAAGGGTTTACTATCCTGGGCGTATCCCTGGATGACAATGCAGATAAATGGAAAGCAGCGATCGATAAAGATCATCTTACCTGGACACATGTGTCTGACCTGAGTGGATGGAAAAATCCTGCGGTAAAATTATACGGCGTAAGTGCCGTGCCCACCAACTTCCTGGTAGATCCTACCGGAAAAATCATTGGTAAGAACCTGAGAGGAGAAGCCTTACAGCAGAAGCTGAAAGCGATATTATAATCCCGCAAAGCAGCAAAGCAGCAAAGAAGCAAAGGAGCGAAGAGGGAAAGGAGCGAAGGGTGTGTAAATTTTTTCCCCGGGGGAATACGCTGCGGCTTAAAATTCGCTTCAAAATCTTTGCTGCTTTGCTGCTTTGCTGCTTTGCTGCTCTGCGGGAAAAAAATATTTTTATCCCCTGATGATTTTTTCTCCTTTCATGACGCTCGTTTAACATGCCGGCACAACGTTCCCAAAGGTTGTATATATTGCCTTACACTCGTTATGATCAACACCTGGCAGGAGAATATAGCACTGAACAATGATAGCAATGCCTTCAAGGCATTGTACCTGCATCTGATGCCTGGTTTGTCGAAATTTGCCCAATCCTTTTTAAAAGATTCCCTCGCGGCAGAAGATATTGTAGCCGATATTTTCGCGGGACTATGGAGTAACCGGAGTGAGTTAATGAAAATAGACAATCTCCGCGTGTACCTGTTTGCCAGTGTCCGGAACGCCTGTATGAACTACCTGCAGCGGCGTGACCGGATTACCTTTTATGCTTTTGAAGACATGGAGGTGCTGTTGGAACCGCTGGTAACCACCAGCAACCCGGAGCAACAGCTGATCATGGGAGAAATAACCCAGGCCATGCAGGAAGCCATTGATAAGTTACCTGCCAAATGCCGGCTGATTTTTAAGCTGGCTAAAGAAGAAAAACTGAAGTACAAGGAAATAGCGGCTATTCTCAGTATCTCCGTCCGCACCATCGACAGTCAGCTGGCGATTGCTTTCCAGCGGATCCACGCTGCGGTGGATTCCCACCTTGTAAAATAATTTTTATTTTCTTTTAGGTGATTCCATTGGTTGGATTGTCTTATCAGCAGGACGAACCAGATTTTAATGCCTATTCAGCGATATTGGATATTAACAGCACGCAAGCTTAATGGTGAAGCTACTCCGGAAGAATTGTCGGAGCTGGAGGCATTGTCTGCCCAACATGCAGATAAGGCCCGTACCGGTGGCTCGTTGGAGCAGGTATGGCAACAGGCAACACCGGAGATCAGCGGAGACGAGGCGCAACGCCTGCTGGCGTTGCTGGAGCAGCGGATCCCTGAATTGAAGGACGCACCGGCACTGGT
>NZ_DATCVJ010000417.1:0-2371 GCF_036566945.1 Chitinophaga sp.
ATACAACAGTCGGATTTGGAAAAAGCAAGGGGATTGGTACAGAATCCAGGGTGGTAATAATTTTCTTTATTTAAATCTCAATTAACTGCTATGATCAGGCCTCTGAATTCATATATACTTACAGGTTGTTTTTTGATTGCAGCTGCATTTACAGGTTGTAAAAAAGACAGTGATTTGAAACACGCCGAAGGGCAACCTGTTTTGCTCACCGATTTTATTCCCGCTACAGGTGGGGCCACTACCGAAGTATTAATTACTGGTGATAATTTTTCGTCTGATACATCAGATATAAAGGTAACCATCAATGGTAAAGTTTGTACGATCATAGGCGCCAATACCAAACAGATTATGGTAATAGTGCCTAAAAAGTGCGGTTCCGGTAGTCTGGTAGTAACAATGGGGAAAGATAGTGTTGTCAGCAGCGCCCCCTTTACTTATATATTTACCACGACTGTCAGTACATTGGCAGGTGGTGGTACCGCGGGATTTGCAGATGGACAAGGAGCCGATGCGATGTTCAGCTTTAATGGGCAGAGCTGGTACCGGATGATGGGTATTGGCACGGATGATAAGGGCAACGTATTTGTGACGGATCCCGGTAATGCCTGCATCCGTAAAATAGACAGTTCCGGCAACGCGAGCGTCCTGGCCGGCAGCCCTGGTAACGCCGGTGGTAGCGACGGTAAAGGCACGGAGGCACGTTTCCAGATTCCATATGGACTGGCGGTAGATGCACAGGGGAATGTCTATACCGCAGATCCGGGTACCTGGAGCATCCGGAAAATTACGCCGGATGGTACTACCACCACATTGGGTGGTACTGCGCAGGAGCCATGGAATGTAGCAGTAGACAAAGCCTCCGGAAAAATCTACTATTCCAGTACCGGTGGCGGCAGCGTTTTTGAAATGAAAGCAGATGGCAGCAGTGTCGCTATTGTCAATGGAATCAGTGCGCCCGGCGGGCTGGCCTTCGATAACGGCGGTAACATGTATGTGTCCAGCAACACGGGACACACTATTATCCGGTATAAAGCAGGTACCTGGGAGCCTACCATCATTGCCGGTGCAACAGGCGTTCCCGGTTTTGTGAACGGAACCGGTGCGGCTGCACGTTTTGCAAATCCATGGGGCCTTGCGGTAGATGGCGACGGTACTGTATATGTGGCCGGTAACGGCAGCTATGGTACTAATGTGGACGAGAGTATCCGCGCAATTTCTCCTAATACCTGGGATGTTATCACTTATGCCGGCAACGGTGTAGCCGGGTATTCGGATGGTATCGGCGGGTTGGCTAATTTTAATGCGCCCATGGGGGTGGCGGTAGATAAAAATGGCGTAGTCTATGTGTTGGATAAGAACAATAACAGGGTTAGAAAAATAGTTTCAGAATAATTGTCTATATGCGAACCCGGGCGGCAATACATCGTATTGCCGCCTTCTATTTTTAAACTATGTTAAACAGGAACATGTATATTTTCTTATGGGCATTCCTTACAGGTGCCTGCAGCAAAGGCAGTACCAGCGAACCCGTTGTAGCCGCCAAAACACATACTTACTACGTATCCGTTACCGGTAATGATGCCGCCAATGGCGCTATTGGTACCCCAATGCGCACCATCAACGGCGCTTTGGCAAAGGCCATTCCGGGCGATAGTGTGATTGTAAGAGCCGGTAGTTACTACGAAAAAGTAGCTTTCCCCAACTCCGGCCGACTCGAAAAACTCATCACGCTGAAAGCATACGCCGGCGAAAAAGCCGCTATTGATGGAACAGGACTCACCGTTTCCGGTAAGGAGTCGCTGGTGACCATCCACAACGCCAGCTATGTAGTGCTGGAAGGCTTTGATATCTGCAATTTAAAGAGCAGTGCGCCCGGCGCCAACGTAAACGGTGTTACAGCCGATGCAGGATCCGGCAATATCATCATCCGTAATAATAAAATTTATAACATTGAGCATAATGTAGATCCTTCACAAGGCAGAAGTGGTCATGGCATCGAAATTATTGGTAACACCGCTGATGTGATGAAGAATATTCTCGTAGAAAATAATGTTATTCACGATACCAAAACCGGCTACAGCGAAAACCTCACCATCAATGGTTATGTAGATGGATTCACTATCCGTGGCAACACGATCTACAATACTGAAAACATCGGTATTGATGCGGCAGGTGGCTATGCCGCCAACACCAATCCGGCCTTTAACTATGCCCGCAACGGTGTAATCAGCGATAACGAGCTATACAACATCGATATGACCCGCGGCCCGGTGGGTGGCGCACACGGACATGGTGCGATTGCTATTTATGTAGATGGCGCCAGAAATATTACGGTGGAAAGAAACCGGATCCATGAAGCTGATCGCGGTAT
>NZ_DATCVJ010000418.1:0-2697 GCF_036566945.1 Chitinophaga sp.
TTATAAAATACTACACCGGAGGCGCCGGACTTTTCGGCTATCTGTGTTTGTTGCTGGTACAGCTCCAGCATGCTTTTGTGGCTGTCGGAGTCCATTTCGGCTACATTAATGAGCCAGATGTTATCGGGTTCATTCACGCTGGGCATGGCTTCGCCTTTGGCGGGTTTCTCAGCGCTGAAGGGCAACGGGAGAAATTGTTTGCCTGCCAGCAACTTATCTTCATTGATGGTCATATGGCAAGCGGCTGCCGGTTCACGGGTTTCTTTTACCGTAAAAGTTTGTAAAAAACTATTATCTCCCATGGGAGTTAAACCGATTTGCTGCATCTGTGCGGAGATGTATGCTGCGGCCAATTGTTCCCCGGGAGCCCCGGTACTGCGGCCTTCCAGCTTATCGCTGCTCAGGTAATTAATATGCAATTGTAGGTTACCTATGGTTTTTCTGTCCTCTTTCTTCTGTGCGTGAACGTATATGGTTACAACCACCAATGGTAACAGCCAGGTTATCTTTTTCACAGCAATCTGTTTTGGGTGTTGCAGCAAAATTACGAATTACGGCTGGCGAATAGCTAAATTGAGTGAAGTTCTTTTGACGATGGTATTGTATTCTAACTAATTATAATGTAATCCTTTCGTCTTAAAACAGTCATTCGCCGGTTGCCGCTGGTCGTTCATAATTCTCAATTCGCTATTTTTGCCCCGTTTTAAAAACAAAGTATGAAAAACACGCCTTTTACAGAGAAACACATTGCGCTGGGTGCCAAGATGGCCGCCTTTGCGGGTTACAACATGCCTATTTCCTACACTGGTATTAATGATGAGCACCAGGCGGTGCGTACAAACGCCGGCGTGTTCGATGTAAGCCACATGGGCGAATTTATTTTAAAGGGCGAAAACGCACTGGACCTGATTCAGCGCGTTACCAGCAATGACGCTTCCAAGCTCACTGCAGGCAAAGCTCAGTACAGCTGTTTACCTAACCAGGAAGGTGGTATCGTAGACGATCTGCTGGTGTATTGCATTGAAGAAAATAAAGTATACATGCTGGTGGTAAATGCCAGCAATATTGAAAAAGACTGGAACTGGATCAGCCAGTTCAATACCAACAACGTGGAAATGCACAACATTTCCGACAAAACCTGTCTGCTGGCTATCCAGGGACCTAATGCTACCAGCATCCTTCAGCCGCTCACAGAAGTAGATCTCATCAACATGAAGTACTACACCTTTACCAAAGGCGTGTTTGCAGGGGTGCCTAACGTGGTAATCAGTGCTACCGGTTACACCGGTGCGGGTGGAATTGAAATTTATTTTGAAGATGTAGACGGCGCAGCAGACAAGATCTGGGACGCTATTTTCGCAGCTGGTGGTCCTAAGGGCCTGAAACCTATTGGTTTGGGCGCCCGCGATACCCTCCGCCTGGAAATGGGTTTCTGCCTCTATGGTAATGATATCGACGACACTACTTCTCCCATGGAAGCGGGTTTGGGTTGGATCACCAAATTCACCAAACCATTTACCTCCAGCGAGTTATTTGCCAAACAGAAGGCAGAAGGTATTACCAAAAAGCTGGTAGGTTTTGAAATGGTGGATAAAGGTATTCCCCGTCACGACTACGAAATTAAAGATGCGGAAGGTAATGTAATTGGCCGTGTAACATCCGGTACCCAATCGCCTTCTATGCAGAAAGCTATCGGTCTTGGCTATGTGAAAACAGCTTTCGCAGCGCAGGATACAGAAATATTTATTGCCGTTAGAGACAAGGCCCTGAAAGCAAAAGTGGTAAAAGTGCCCTTCCTGAGCTAGGAATAAGTATGAATAGCCGGTTAAAGTTGTTAATTTCGTTGGCGGAGAGTCACGCAGAGGAGCAAAGCAGCTAAGCAGCAAAGATATTTTGTAAATCTTTTCGCTTAAATCAGTAAAATTCTTTGCTGCTTAGCTGCTTTGCTCCTCTGCGTGACCCTTCGCACCGGAATTTTTATATTTTATTACCATATCTATGCCTACTATCCACTTAACTACTGTCATCCATGCGCCGCTGGAAAGGGTCTTTGACCTGAGCCGGAGCATTACGCTGCACAAAAAGAGTATGTCGCACCGGCAGGAGGATGCGATAAAAGGTCGTACCAACGGACTGATATCTTATAATGAAACAGTGACCTGGCGAGCAAAACATTTGGGTAAAATGAGGGAGCTGACCACGAAGATCACGGCCATGCGCCAGCATGAGTTCTTTACGGATGAAATGACATCCGGTGATTTTACCCACATGAATCATGAACATCATTTTAAAGAAATCGGCAATGGCACCGTCATGATTGACATCCTGGATTTTGGGACGCCCTACGGCTGGTTCGGACGGGTATTTGAAAGATTCTATCTGTGTAAATATATGACCAAACTCCTGCAGGAGCGCAATAGTGCCATTAAGGGTTATGCAGAGAGCGAACGGTGGAGAGTAATCCTTGATTAAAGTTAAAAGTAATTGAATGACAGAAAGCAACAAACCCAGCCTGGAAGTATGTTTATCTCCGGCTTTATTACATTTGTTTGATGTAAAAAACAGTATCGTAGTTATTATAGATGTACTACGCGCTACTTCTACCATTTGCACCGCGCTGTATAATGGTGCTACCCGGGTAATTCCGGTAGCCAGTGTAGAAGAATGTGTGAACATCGGCCGCGCCATTGGCGGGAT
>NZ_DATCVJ010000419.1:0-17949 GCF_036566945.1 Chitinophaga sp.
ATGAGAGGAACAGGGAAAACAATTATTGCAATCATACTGACCCTTTGCGCTGTATTTGTTCGGGCTTACGCGCAAAACAATACCGGCAGTGTGAATGGTATCGTCACCGATCAGGGAGGCACACCACTTCCCGGCGCCACCGTTGAAGCATCTGCCAACGGCAAACGCGTGAACATCGCTATCTCCGACAGTATCGGAAAATTCACGTTTAAAAATTTACCCGCCGCCAACTATGCTTTCAATGTGAGCATGATTGGTTATGATGCAAAATCATTTACAGGATACAAAATTGTTCCGGGCCAGAATTCGGCGCTAACGTTTGCATTACCCTCTTCCGTCAGTGAACTGAGTAGCGTGGTAGTCATCGGATATGGCACCAGAAAAAGACAGGATGTTACCGGAGCGGTAGCCAAAGCAGACCTGCAGCTGCAAAAACAATCTCCCAATGCAAACGTCATGTCTTCATTGAGAGGTACCGTTCCTGGTCTCACTGTAGGACAGGTAACCAGAGCAGGCAGTGATCCTACGCTGATGGTACGCGGCCGGAACTCTATTTCCGGTACTACTTCTCCGTTGATTGTGGTAGATGGACTGATCTACAGAGGATCACTCACCTCCATCAACCCCTCCGATATCGCCAGCATCGACCTGTTGAAAGATGCCAGTGCCGCCGCAGTATATGGTTCACAGGCATCAAATGGCGTGGTGCTGATCACCACCAAAAGCGGCGCAAGCGGTATGGATAAACTCACCGTCGATTACAGCGGCTCCTATTCTATACAGGAGATGACCAAAAAAAGTATGAGGCCGGCATCCGGAGAGCAGTATATACAAAAACTGGGCGACTGGTACCTGTCTGAAAGCCGCGACCCCAACGATATGACGAAGATGAATCCCAACTGGGATCCTACTACCAAAATGCCCGGCATTGAAGGCGACAATTACAAAAATGGTTATGAGGCCAACTGGTGGGACTTAATGACCAACAGCGCTCCCAGAATCCAGAACCATAACATTGGTCTCAGCGGACGCTCAAAGAAGATCCGGTTTTACCTGGGCTATGGCTACTTTGATCAGGTGAATCTTATCAAAAATGATAATTACCGGAGAAACAGTATACGGCTCAACGTGGAAGCCAAACCAGCCGAGTGGCTCACGGTAGGCGCTCAAACAGGTCTCTCTATTAATGATTATAGTGGCGTTTCTCCCACGTTCTCCGACATCATGCAGCTGAAGCCATATAACCTGCCGTTTGATCCAAAAACAGGTCAGATGCTGGAGTTTTATGCACAAACAACTACACCCACCGCGTTAGAAGTACTTAAAAGATCCAGGGACTTCGACCGGAACCTGAACATCATAGGAAATTTTTTCGTCAGTGTAGACATTCCAAAGATAAAAGGGTTGAACTACCGTGTCAACTTCGGGAACAATTATATCTATACCAACCGGTTTAATTATAATGCCCCTTCCGTGGAAGCGACCGCCTATAAAACTTACATGACGGATTATTTCCTCACACTGGATAACATCCTTACCTACAAACGGGACTTTGGAAAACACGGTGTGGACCTGACCTTATTGTATGGTGCAGAGAAAAACATACACGATGGCACCAGCACTTCCGCCGGTGGTATCACCAATGGCGTGTTATACTACAACAGGCTGGATGTGGGAGATCCTGCACGGCTTACCACCTCCAACGACCTGGCGACACTCCCCTGGCAGGAACAGGCGCTTTACCAGATGGCCAGACTTTCCTATTCGTTCGACAAAAAATATATTCTAACAGGTACTGTTAGAAGAGATGGCTTTTCCGGCTTCTCCTCTCAAAACAAATGGGCGACCTTCCCTTCTCTTGCTTTTGCATGGCGTGCAAAAGAAGAACAATTTCTTAAATCTGTTAGCTTCATCGACGACCTGAAGTTAAGACTGTCTTACGGTTCTACAGGTAACAGAACAGTGGGCCGTTACCAAACGCTTTCCCAGATGAGTGTTGGATTAGCGAATGGTTATCTGTATGGCAGTTCAGGCGGTGCGCAACTCGGTACTTTCTTAAATCAGTTGCCCAATGCCGGCCTGCGCTGGGAAACCACCCATTCCTTCAACACTGGCGTGGACTTCTCCTTTTTCAACAACCGCCTCTTTGGTTCATTGGATGTGTATTTCTCCAACTCAGAAAACCTGTTGAACTCCAGGGCCACACCAACCGTCACCGGTTTCAACAGCTTCCTGATCAACATCGGGAAAATTCAGAACAGAGGACAAGAGTTGAATATCACCGGCGTACCTGTCAGCAACAAAAACTTTAAGTGGGAAGTAACGGCTAACTTTTTCCGGAACCGGAACAAAGTACTGGATATAGATGGCACCAAAAGAGACCTGGTTAATGGCGCTGATCCCATCTTAAGCTACTTTATCGGTCAGCCTTACGGTGTGGTGTACGACTACAAAATCACCGGCATGTACCAGCTCGGAGAAGAAGTTCCTGCCAGTCTTGCTGCACAGGGCTTCAAAGCAGGTCAATATAAAATTGAAGACAAAAACGGTGATGGACAAATCACTCCGGCAGATAAACAGATACTGGGCAGACTGGACCCCTCTTATAGCGTAGGTATTTCCAACAGTTTCCAGTATAAAGCATTCCAGTTAAAATTCTTTATCAATACCGTGCAGGGTGGTAAAAACGCCTACCTGGGTGCACCGGGTATCATGCTGTTGAATCCGGACAATATCCGGAACAACAACGGCTTTGTGTACGACTATTGGACGCCCAACAATCCTAACGCCCGTTACAGAAGCATCGCAGCCTATGTAGCTACACTGGGTGAAAACTTTGGCCCTTATGTATCCCGGAGCTTTGTCCGTCTCCAGGACGTTACCCTTACCTACACGCTGCCGGAAGGGATGTTAAGCAGGTTAAAAGTAGTGAAGGCCGCGAGTATATACGTGAATGCACAAAACCTGCTGACCATCACCAAATGGGATGGATGGGATCCGGAATCAAATCCTCCGTCTACTCAACGTTCCTCATTGGGATGGAGAATGCCGGGCGGTCTGGGCCTCGATCAGAATGGCTACCCTGTGATGAAGAACTTTTCACTGGGCGTAAACGTGACATTTTAATGCTTTCACCCGTAAACTTTAAGACATGAAAAAAAGAATCTTCATATACTTCCTAGGCATCGGCACTCTATTATCTTCCTGTAGCAAAAGCTTTCTGGATGAAGAGCCGCTCTCTATCTATACACCGGATAATTCGCTGCAAACGGCTATTCAATACCAGCAGGCCACCAACAATCTGTACAATGGTGTCAGAAATATCTACATGGGCAATATCAATCTGGATACATATTTCGGTATGTATTACGCGACTGACTTTGCCTATAATGCGACCGACTATGACCCTGCCGCGAAATTAAATGCCTATAAGGCTACCATGGTACCCAGCTATTTTATTCCGCAGGGCATCTGGACAGCATACTACAAGATCATCACCAATGCCAACCTGATCATCAGCCAGCTGGGAAAATCCACCCAGCTGAGTGATGCAGATAAAAACAGCTTCCTTGGTCAGGCATTATTTTTCAGAGCTTATTCATATAAGATACTCGCCAACCTGTTCGGCGGCGTGCCTATTGAATTAAATGAACTCTCCGCTCCGCGGTATGACTATGTGCGTGCCAGCAGGGACGAAGTATACCAACAATGTAAAAAAGACATGCAACAGGCAATCGGCTTGTTGTCCGACATTAGCAAAGTGCCCGATGGGACGGTAAACAAACAAATCGCCCAACATATCCTCACGGAAGTACTCATCTCCTTAAAAGATTATGATGGGGCTATCACCAGTGCTTCAGCGGTGATCAATTTCCCCGGCTTATCGCTGATGACCGGCCGCTTTGGCAGAAGGGCCAATTTGCCGGGAGATGTTTACCGGGACTTGTTTGAATACAACAATCAGAACTATAGCACCGGCAACCATGAAGGACTGCTGGTGATGCAAACCACACTAAACAATTCCGCATCCGTAGGCGATCAAACCGCCTGGGCAGTCGTTCCCAGCTTAACCGGCGTCAGAATTGTGGAGTCAGTCTCTAAAACCAAGATGTCTATCCTGTTCAACGCCAAATTCGTGGACAGCGTTTCCTCCAACGGCATCGGCTGGATACGGCCTACCTCCCACTTCTTCTATGAGATATGGACACCTGGTGATATCCGTAATTCTTCCTATAATATTGTGAGAGATATCCAGATTTCAGGCGTACCTGCTACTTCTCCGGACTACGGTAAATGGTATGTAAAAGATGGTTACAAGGACAAAGTACAACCGGCAGATTACAGAGATACCATCCGCAATTTTTATCCGGTGATCAGGAAAACGTCTCCTTCAGCTGGTGATTTCGTATCTGCCGCCGGTCCGGCAATTCTCACTAACGTGACTAATCCGTTTGGCGGATTATTGTTGAACGGTGCCTCCCGCTTGTTTATGCAGAAATATATGGCGCGCCTGGCAGAAACTTATCTCTTAAGAGCAGAAGCCTATCTCGGCAAAGGACAGAAACAACTCGCAGCAGATGACATCAATGTGCTGCGCAACAGGGCACAAACCACTTCAGCCTCCGCCGCAGAAATGAACATAGACTACATCCTGGATGAACGCATGCGGGAACTGTACATGGAAGAGTTCCGGGTAGTAACGCTTACCAGGCTAGGACTGTTATACGATCGTGATAAAAGATACAATCCGAAGTCTGGTTTGACCATTGAAACATACCATAATCTCTGGCCGATTCCTGCTACGGAAATCACACAGAATACAGATGCTGTATTGGAACAGAATACGGGATATTAGCTTGTAAGTAATAGTTCCGGCGGTCAGTACGCCGGAACTATTATTTTATATTACCACACTTTAATTTGTTGTACCCCGCTCTTCTTTATTTCAAAAGCTCCCGGTGAAGGATTGGCAGTATTACGTTTATTGCCCAAATAATCAGTATCTGATGTAAGTGGAGATCCATCCACATTTTCGAAAGGCAGATCAGGAATAACAGCATGCCGTAATGAACTTGTTGTTACTATTCTTCTTGCTGGCCCGGTTAACCAATTTTTATCGAGATTAATTTCCATGTAAACATGATCCTCCCGGGTTATTAAACGCACACCTGCATCAAAATTATTTTCAATCAACGCTTGTTGTTCCGTTGCGTATTGTTCCTCGTAATTTTTTATTTTATGGGTCGTGTCCCGGCCCGTATCACTATTAACCGCTCTTACAGCTCCTTTCGTATATACATTTCCGGTAAAGGTGACAGGAAGTAATGCCTTGGCATATTGCGCAATATTGGCCCCATTAATAAAAAGGTTATTGACAAACTGAACATCTCCGCCAGGATTGTCGTGCAGGGCCTCCACATAAGTAGCATGTGGCTTGTGGAAGGGCGTTAACCGGCTATCGTAGTTAATGACCGTTGTCTTTCCGCCGAAAATATTATGCGCAAAAGCGACGCCGCTGGAATTCATCAACAGATTGGATTTGGAAAGCAGGATATTATTGTACACCCAGATCGGACCATGATCTACTTCTAAAAAAATATCATCCGTATTATTATGCATTAAGTTATTTTTTAGCTGGGCGCCCTGCGCCATCCAATCCAGCCAAACACCGAAGCTACAGCGATAAATATGGTTATTACGAATTTGTACATCTACTGCACCATGAAACTTAATGCCTGCCTGTTCTGCTCCTTCAAATAGGCGACGAATATGAATATCGTGAATGGTATTCCCTTCTATCACGCTGAAAGCGCATCCCATGCTACCCACAATACCTGTTTGCTCACAATAGGCGATGGTATTATTGCGAACAAGATGCCCTCCAATAGTTCCTTTGTTCCAACCGAACGCCAGTGCCCTTTTGATAGTACCGACATAACCTTCCGCTGATTCTGTTTGATTATTGTCATACTCATCTCCATATTTTCCTAATGCAATGCCTACACATTTGGAATACTGAATCGTATTATTTTCAATGATCCAGCCACGACTCCAGTGTGTACCAATCACGCCCATTTGTTCCGCCGTAGGAGGAGCCCAATTGGTGGCAGCTTGTTCCATGACGAATCCCTGCACCGTAATAAAATTCGTGAAGGGCTTATCAGGATAGAAAACTGTGGGACGAACATTTATTTCCACCAGCTCCTTATTGGGGTCTGTATTTCTAAACTGCGCCCAGATAGTTGTGCTGTCCGCGTCCACTGTTGCGCACCAAAGGGGGTTTTTAGTGTTAGTGGTATCAAATACTTCTTCCTTTTTAGCGGCTTCCATCAGCCAATCGCCATTCAGGTACACCGCACCCCGCAGGTATTTTCTGTCTTTGGGAACAGGCGTGAACCAATCGCCATGGATATATTCTTTATAGGGATTGAACGATTTAAAAAAGCTGTTGGGTATTTTTACCACCCAGGTATCATGTTCCTGTTGTTGCCATCCTTTCACTATTTCCGATCCTTTTATGATCACTTTTTCTCCTTTGGCTGCCTGGTAAACAATTCGCTCCTTATCGGATACACCTCCGCGGGGAGGTGTAATTTGTTCACGATAAATACCCGCATGCACCATCACTACATCACCGGGCATGGCTTTGCTCGCCGCTGCCATAATGGTTTTTAATGGGTGGGAAGATGATCCGTCCGTACTATCACTGCCATCGACGGATACATGGTATTCGTGACGAAGGGGATTTATATTGTTTGTCGCTTTAGTTTGCGCACACAATTGTAGGGTGCAACAACTAAAGCCTGCTAATGCCAGCAATAATGAAATTTTTACCATAGAGAGATGTTATTACGCAATGCCGTTAAATAAAAACCGATCCAATACAGGAGCTATCTACAAAAAAAATTGGCCAACCTCAAAGCTACCACTACGTCCGTTATGCTGAAACCATTATATTGACTGACATCAGCGCTATTTTTGCACCCGGATAACCCCGGAAATAAGCCATTGCTATAAGCGCCCCGTCGCCATAGGGGCAAAAAAACGGCAAAAAACGACAAAAATACATTAGTATAAGACGAGTAGAAGCTACATATTTGGGACCTTTCTGAAAAATGCACACCTATACTCATCTAAAATATTGAAATGAACAAGAGACGTCTCATCAAGTATCTGACACTGTTCCTGACTGTTTTGGCGGGAATAACCGTTTTGCCTGCTACCGCACAGGTAAATTTCAAAACGAAGCAATGGAGCCTCCAGTTGGATAATACCGGTAAGCTAACGAGTATGAAGAGTCTTGCGCTGCAAAAGGAATTCATATTTGCAGACAAAGCAACGGCCTTAATGAGCATAAAGAAAAACGGGGCTATCCTTACTCCGCAAAGCTGTACCTGGAACGCAAAAAGCGCAGAACTGCTATTATCCTATCCGCAGGCTGGTGTGGACGCAAAAGTAAAAGTGCAGCGCAACGACCAGTACATCAGTTTTGAACTGACACAATTGACCCGCCCTGAAGAAGTGGAGCTGGTACTCTGGGGCCCATATCCTGTGACAATAGCGGATACTATTGGTGAAGTTGTAGGCGTTGTACGCAACAGCAATTTTGCGATCGGCATCCAGGCGCTGAATATAAAAACACTGGGGGGCTACCCGAACGCGGAAAGTGATATTGAACCATCGTATGATGTATTTGAAGGGCAGAACAAGGTAGATGTGAAAGAAGATGACATGAGTAAACAGCTGTTCAGGGGAGAAGTAGCTCGTCCTACGGACTATGGGGCTGTATTACAGGCATATTGCCGCAATCGTGGCAAAGACAGGATCATTGAAAACTGGGGACATACGGCTTACCTGGCCCCCGCTTTCAATGATGGCGGCGTTGTTGGCAGCAAAATCGCGCTTTTCGGCGTAGCGAATAAGGACGTGTTACCCACTATTTCACAGATTGAACTCAAAGAAGGACTACCGCATCCCTTGCTGGACGGAGAATGGGGGAAACAGGCGTTGCACGCATCCGAATCATACCTGATCATGAATTTTGGTGTCGATAACTTGGAGGAAGCAATGGCCGTTACCAAACAGGCCGGTCTTCGTTATCTCTATCACGGTGATCCTTTTGATAACTGGGGGCATTTTCAACTGCATGCCAAAGAATTTCCACAGAACTGGGCCAGCATGAAGCAATGCGTTGAAACCGCAAAAGCAAAAGGCGTGCGGTTAGGGGTACATACCTTATCCAACTTTATCACTACCAATGATCCCTATGTAACGCCGATACCTGATCCTCGCCTGGCAAGAGTAGGCTCCTCGCAGCTCAGCGCAGGCATTGATGCCAATGCCAAAGAAATCGGGATTAAGGACCCGGTTTTCTTCAATCAGTTTCAGAACAATACGCTAAAATCAGTAGTGGTAGGAAATGAAATGATCCGTTATGGCACCGTATCTACCTCCGCTCCCTGGAAACTGCTCGATTGTCAGCGTGGCGCCTTTGGCACCACTGCTGCCGCACATGCTGCCAATGATACGATTGGTAAACTGATGGATCACCCCTACAAAGTATTTCTAACGGATTATGCATTGCAGGAGGAAATGGCCACCACCCTGGCCCGCCTTTTCAATGAAACAGGCCTGATGCAAATATCTTTCGATGGTCTCGAAGGTTGCTGGTCTTCGGGGATGGGTCAATATGCAAAACAGTTGTTTACAAAAACATGGTATGATCATCTTAGCCCCGAATTAAAAGGAAAGGTGATCAATGATGCCAGTATGCCCGGTCACTACTTCTGGCATATTTATACCCGGATGAACTGGGGAGAGCCCTGGTATGCCGGCTTCAGAGAAAGCCAGCTACAACTGCGCCTCAAAAATCAGCAATTCTTCCGCCGCAATCTGATGCCCTCCATGTTAGGCTGGTTTAGCCTGCGTCCGGAAACCACACCGGAAGATATAGAATGGATGCTGGCCCTTGGCGCCGGATATAACGCCGGCTTTGGTCTGGCTACGAGCCTGGAAACATTGCGGAAACACGGACTGAAAGATGAGTTGCTTGGATTGATAAAAACCTGGGAGCAGGCGCGTATGAAGAATATTTTCAGCGAAGCGCAGAAAGAGGAAATGCGAAGCCTGAAGCATGAATTCCACCTGGAGTTGACAGGCGACAATGAATATAAATTAACGCCGGTGTATAATGCATACTTCAAACATACGCAACAAATGAAACAACCCGGAGAACCGGTTTTTTCTACCTTCAAATTCAACAACCCGGCGGCTACCCAACCAGTTTCCTTTATTATTACACTCGCTGCCAGCAAGGAATCTGACCCGGATGTTACTTTCGATCAAATATCAATAGGCATCAATCACCAGGATGCATTGGTGTTGCCGGTAAGCCTGAAGAGAAATCAATTCCTGAAATGTGATGGCAAAGTAGTACGGTTATACAGCCGGCAATGGCAATTGCTGCAAACCATAGTACTCGATAAACCCCTGCCTGTTTTATCCAATGGCGCAAATGAAATTACTTTCGACGGAAAATATTCAGATGAAAACGGCGCGGACGTAAAGCTGGAAATCCGTTCTAATGGCCAGTCTGAGGTAATTCAAAAAAAGCACTAGAACCCTGTAAAACCACAAAACGTGATATCAGTAAAAAACTGGTATCACGTTTTGTGGTGAGTGCTTTTAATGCCTTAAGAAAATGCGGCAATTTTATGCCTTGTAATCTACGGTCACTTTATTCAGGGTGCCGTTAAATTTGAAAGGGACGTCGTAAATATCAAATTCTACGGGTGTTCCCGTATCCTGACCTACATCCCATGTTTCATCCAATGAGAATCTGCCCCATACCGTACGCTCGATTCTGCCTTTTGCCACTTGCTTTCCATCGACAGACAAAATCATGTTGGCCCCTTTGCCAAATCCGCCACCATCATACACAAAATCGATCGTGACTTTATGATTGCCTGCACTGATTTTTTCCGGTGATTGAATGTTCACAAACCATTTGGGCTGATTGGTACTTCGATATAGAAATGCTGGTTTTCCATCTTTTATCATTAATGCAAACCCTCCAAAATACCCTCCCATAGTGGCTAATACCCCTTTAGCATTTGCCTGGGTGGTAATATCTGCCGTAAGTGTCCAGGAATGATTCACGAAGATAGGCGCAGAGCCCTCCGGAATTCTAAAGGCGCCGTCGTAGTATTCAAAATGGGTTCTTCCCGTTGTTAAACTCGGACGAATACCTGGTTGCGCTCTTTCGCCCATCGTTGCATCCAATGGGAGCACATGGTTCTTCTTAGCCTCTTCATAAAACAGGGCCTGCAGCCTTTTCAGGGTATCAGGGTATTTTGCCGCCAGGTTATCTGATTCGCTGAAATCTTCCGCTACATTGTATAGTTCCCACTTGAAATCCCTGGAGGGGTACTTGGTTTCACCACCAATAATTTGCCATGGATTTCTATACGGTGTGGTGGCGGCCACCCAACCATCATGATAGATAGCCCGGTTGCCCATCATTTCAAAATATTGGGTGGTGCGGGTTGATTTCACCTTCGCATCATTAAATGAATAGGCCATGCTTACGCCGTCCATGGGTCTTTGATCCACCCCATTCACCCTTTTGGGTTGAGGAACACCACATAGCTCAAGAATGGTAGGAACGATATCTATGATATGATGAAATTGTGAGCGTAGACCACCTTTGTCTTTAATCACCTTAGGATAACTAATCACCATGCCATTCCTTGTTCCCCCAAAATGCGAAGCCACCTGTTTTGTCCATTGAAAAGGCGCGTCCATAGCCAATGCCCAGGCATAAGAATAGTGATTATAGGTGTACATGGAGCCTAGTCTGTCGTACTGCGTCATCTGGAAAGCAATATCTTCCGGGAACCCGCTGCTGGCACCTACTTCGTTGGTGGTACCTTGTACACTTCCCTCTGCGCTGGCGCCATTATCACCCATGATGTAGATAATGATGGTGTTATCTAATTGGCCGGTTTGTCTGACTGCATCTATTACCCTTCCAATATTGTAATCCGCAAAGGATAAAGCCCCTGCATATACTTCCATTTCCTTCGCATAGAATTTTTTCTGATCTGCGGAAAGGGTGTCCCATTCAGGTGCATTTTCATTACGGGGAGTTAATTTTGTGTTTTGTGGAATAACGCCTATTTGTTTCTGTCTGGCATACGTTTCTTCCCGTACTTTATCCCAGCCCTGATCGAACTTTCCTTTATACTTTGCTATCCAATCCTTTGGCGCGTGGTGTGGTGCATGCGCTGTACCTGTGCAGTAGTAAGCAAAAAAAGGCTTTCCGGGCGACACGGAGTTGTGCTTACGGATATAGGCAATGGCATTATCTGCCAGGTCCTTATCCAGTATATAATCGGGGTTTCCTACATAAGGTTCTACCGGGTTTGTATTTTCATATAACGCAGGGCGCCATTGATGACTATCTCCCCCAAGAAAACCATAGAAATATTCGAAGCCCAATCCATTGGGCCAAAGATCAAAGGGGCCGGAGGTACTGCTTTTCCAATCTGGTACATTGTGCATTTTTCCCCACCAACCGGTATTCCATCCATTGTCCTTAAGTATTTCACCTACACTGGCACAGGATTTAGGCACGAGGCTATTATAGCCATCATACCCGGTGGCAAATTCGGTGATATCGCCACTTGCCACATTGTGGTGATTCCGTCCGGAGATCAATGATGCCCTCGAAGGAGAACATAAGGCAGTGGTATGAAATTCGTTGTATCGAAGCCCCGTTGCCGCCAGACTATCGAAGGTCGGCGTGGCAATAGGGCCGCCAAAAGTGCTGCTGGCACCAAAGCCTACGTCGTCCGTCATAATCAGCAGGACATTGGGCGCATCTTTAGGCGCGGACACCTCTATCGGGAAATCAGGTTTTGACTGCGAAGCATTGGTGTCCACCACTCCGGCGAATGGATGTGGGAGAATTGGCAATACCGTGCGGTCGAATTGATCCGGAGAAGATGTTGAGGTGGGGGCAGTTGCCTTTTCTGGCTGTGGTTGATTACAACCAAATACGATCAACGCAACTAGACTCAATAATACAGATCGTGTTTGCTTTTTCATGCTTTATATTTTAATAATCCTGATGAGTACTTCCTAAAGTCCCGCCGTTGGGTGATGCTTAACATTGAACGCATACCAGGGGTAGACGACGAATGCGTGGTGGATTATGCTCAGGATCTATAGTGGAGGAAGAATGAATCATTTCATTCCATTTCGTGCAAAACTTAAAAGCGTCAATAGGATAGTCTTTTCCGGTCAGACTAGAATAACCCCTGAATAAACTAAAATGTTCGCCGATGGCGGAGATAAAACAAAACTTATTGCCGCCCGTGCTTGTTTAACGGGGGAAATTTGTTTTTTGTACCTTTGCGGCTGCAGATTTACCAATAACAACAGGTCATTCAACGATTTTATTTTTGTAATAGTCACGATTGGATGATATTTAAGGATCAGGATTTAACAGGATGAATAATGAATCAATAAATGAAAATGCACTTTTCCTCCAAATTGCTGAGGGGGATGAAGCTGCGTTTGAAACATTGTTTCACCTGTATGTCCCAAAGATCAAACCCGTGATTGTCCGCGTTATCCAGGTAGAGGGACCTGAAAAAGATATTATACAGGAGATATTCCTGGGCATCTGGCTGAGCAGGGAAAAGCTGACCGAGGTGCTGGTTCCGCACAACTGGATTTTCAAAATGGTGTATCACCGTTGCTATAGCTGGCTCCAGAAACAGGGCGTCCGGAGTAAAGCCAGCCGGATCATTACCCGGGAAAGCAGCGATCATTCCAATCTGACAGAAGAAAATATTGCTTTCTCTGAAACATCGTTGCTGGTAAAACAAGCCATTCTTCAGTTACCTCCACAGGCTCAAAAAATCTACCTGCTCAGCAGGGAGAAGGAGCTGAAGATTGCAGCCATAGCAGATCAACTGCAATTATCGCAACAAACGGTAAAAAATTCCCTCGTCCGTTCCCTGAAGTTCATCCGGGAATACCTTGTCAGTAAAGGCGTTACGCTTCCGCTCCTCCTCCTTGGATGGGATATCCTGTTTTTTTGTTAAATTTTTTTTTAGTTGGATAGGTACTATTGGTGTAGTTGCCGTACGTATATGTCAGGGGCCCTCTTGTGAGGAGATTTCCCAGGATGTCAACTAAATCAGCATACTTAAAATTTCACTTGTTGTCCACGGCAGAAAGACTAAAATACTTATTAGAACAGGTACAGCAACAGCGGGCCACGCAGGCGGAGTACAAAGAACTGTTACAGTTCATCAGTGATGATGAATCTGGCGACGTTGTGCAGCAACTGGATATTCTCCATGCCACCGGGCTATCAACCACCACCACGGACGCTGAGTATGACCACCCTTACTGGCAATCCGTCGTAAAAGAAATACTCGCCTCCGATACATTAGTGCAACCGGAGCCTGTTAAAAAGCGCCTGCATGTGCTGCAACGTTACTGGTGGGCTGCCGCCGCCGTAGTATTAATAACGGCTACCACTTATTATTATCAGACATCTAAACCTGCACATATACCGGCTGTAGCCACCAATGCCCCAGTGCAAGATATTGCACCGGGCGGCAACAGGGCTATGCTCACCCTCTCAGATGGTTCCCAGATACCGCTCGACAGCGCCACCAATGGCGTATTGGCACAACAGGGCAATACCCGTATCACGAAACTGAGTAATGGGCAGCTGGCTTATAATGAATCTGGCAGTACAACAGATAAGATATTATATAATACCATGACTACGCCGCTGGGCGGACAATACAAACTTATTTTACCGGATGGTACTACCGTATGGCTCAATGCCGGTTCGTCCATCTACTACCCTACTGCCTTTATCGGCAAGGAAAGAAGCGTGACCGTTACCGGGGAAGCCTACTTCGAAGTAGCCCCCAATGAAAAAATGCCCTTCTTTGTGAAGGCTAACAATACGACCATCGCCGTATTGGGTACACATTTCAATATTAATGCGTATAAAGACGAACCCAGTACCAATACCACTTTAATGGAAGGTGCGGTAAAGATCATTGCGCAACAGCAACAACAAACGCTTACACCGGGCCAGCAGGCCAGGGTGAGCCCTGCCGGCCAATCCATACAGGTAGTCAACCACATAGACCTGTCACAGGTGCTGGCGTGGAAAGAAGGTTTCTTCTCTTTCAATGATGCAGACCTACCCACTGTGATGCGCCAGCTTTCACGCTGGTACAATGTAGACGTAAAATATGAAGGAGATATCCCACAGCGCGTATTTACCGGGGAAATAGGCAGGAACCTTTCCCTGTCGCAGGTATTAAAAGGATTGTCTAAAACACGAATCAAATATAGAATTGAAAACGGCAACAGGATTGTTATCCAGCCATAGTTATGAACAATGAAACATTTGGAACAATGAAACAACTAAAGCTATTAGTGATGGCTTTCTGCGCATATTGAATAAAAAACCGGGGATTAAGATTGGCGTCCTTCCCCGGTTACAGTTCAATTTCATCAACAAACAAGTCGGTAAACTTTATTTATTAATTCAACCAAACATTGCAAAAGTATGCAACTTAAGGCTATTTGTAATTCCGGTACCCGCAAATATTGGAAGTTTGCGGAGCTCTCAACCAAAATTTTGTTAGTGATGCGACTAACTTCTTTTATGCTACTCGTGGCCACCTTACAGGTAAGTGCCAGCAGCAGCGCACAAACAGTCACCTACTCCGCTAAAGCGGTGAGTCTCCAGAAAGTACTCAACGCTATCAAGGAGCAAACAGGGTATGTTTTCTTTTATGATAAAGCGGATCTGAAAGATAGTAAGCCCGTTTCGGTAGACCTCAAAAATGCCTCGCCGCAAACGGCCATGGAAATGGTCATGCGTCAGCAATCGCTGAGCTTCGACATCCAGGGTAATACCATCTTCATTACAAAAAATGAACAACCAGCAGCTCCCCAGCCGGTAGCTCCGCCACCTGCTACCATTACGGGTAAAATTATAGACGATACCGGTACGCCCATTCCAGGCGCTTCGATAGTGATAAAAGGCACCCAGAAAGGAATCGTTTCCAGCGCAGACGGCACCTTCCAGCTGAAAGACGTACCGGAAAATGCCGTGCTGGTGATCAGCAGCGTAGGATACGTGACCCAGGAAATACCTATTGCCGGTAAAAGACAATTCAATATTTCTCTGCTGCCCGATGTAAGTGCACTCAAACAATTTGTGGTAGTGGGTTATGGTGTACAAAAGAAAGCTAACCTCACCGGTGCTGTTAGTTCCATCACCACTGAACAACTTACCAACAGACCAGTTACCAACGTGAGCAACGCCCTACAGGGAACCATGCCAGGCGTAACGGTGACTGCCAATATCAGCGGACAACCAGGCAGCGATGCGGCCAGGATCCGCATCAGAGGTATCGGTACCGTGAATAACTCCGATCCGATTATTGTAATAGACGGCGTGATCACCACCCTGAACAACCTGAATAATATTAATCCTGATGATATTGCGACCTTGTCTGTATTGAAAGATGCAGCCTCCTCTGCTATCTATGGTTCCCGCGCCGCCAATGGCGTGGTACTCGTTACCACCAAACAAGGTTCCAAAGGAAAGCCACAGTTAACCTATAACGGCTATGTAGGTAAACAAAATGCTACCGGCTTACCAGACTTCTTACCTTCCTGGCAGGCAGCTACGATGTATAACAAAGCCCTCCTGAATGAAAACAAACCAGTACGCTGGACAGATGCTGAAATTCAGAAATTCAAAGATGGCTCCGACCCTTATGCATATCCGAATACAGACTGGCTCGGCATGTTCTATAAAGGCAGTGGCATACAACAAAACCACTACTTAGGCGTATCCGGTGGCAGTGAGAAAACACAGTACGCTTTTTCCCTCGGTATGTTTGATGAAAATGGTATTGTAAAAGAAACAAATGCCAAACGTTATACCAGCCGACTGAATATCACCTCTGAGGTGGCCAACCGGGTAAAAGTGATTGCCAATATTGCCTTCACCAACACCCACCAAAACGAGCCAAGTAATCCTTATACGGGTGATTTTACGCAGATTATCAGACAGATCAATCGTATTTCACCCACTATTCCTTACAAATATGCCAACGGCTATTATGGACGTATTGCGGACGGTAATCCTATGGCATGGCTGGAAGGAAACAGCCAAAACAAATATGATAAATATGACCTGATTGGCAACGTGGGCGCAGACTGGGAAATTATCGACGGTCTTCATTTCAGACCCTCCATCGCCTATGTGATGAAAATAAATCACACCAAGAAATTTATTGCTGATCAGCAATACTACGATGCCAATGGAACACCCACTGCTTACCAGGGGCCTAACTCTGTAACAGATGAAAACAGCTTTGGCAACACAGTGACACAACAGGCACTTCTGGACTATACCAAATCCTTTAGCAAACATAATTTCAAAATACTGGGTGGCTACTCACAGGAACTCACTAAATACACTTTTGATAAAGGTTTCCGCAAGGGCTTCCTGAATAACCAGTTAACTGATGTAGACCTGGCCTCCAGCGATGGACAGACGGCTAGTGGATATTCTTATGAATTGGCACTCCGTTCTTATTTCGGTCGGTTAAATTATGATTTCGACGGTAAATATTTATTTGAAGCCAATCTCCGTTACGATGGTTCCTCCCGCTTTCATCCTGATCACAGATGGGGTGCATTTCCTTCGTTTTCTGCCGGCTGGAATATAGACCGGGAAAACTTCTTCGAGTCTGCAAAGAAGTATGTGTCTTACCTTAAACTGAGAGCTTCCTGGGGACAACTGGGTAACCAAAACATGGTGGGTATTGATGATGTTAATTACCCCGCATATCCCTATTATCCTTATATATTGCAGATCAACGGCAGCCAGAACTATGACTTTGGTGGCACCGGTGCTACCATCGCACCCGGCATATCGCCTATCAATGGCGCTAACGAAAAGCTGATATGGGAATCTACCACAGAAAGCGGCATTGGCCTTGACGCCGGCTTCTTAGACGGCAAACTCAATTTCACCGCCGACTATTTCCGCAAGACTACCAATGATATCCTTTTGCCAATAGATGTGGGCGCACCATATGGCCTGAAGGCTCCCGTTCAGAACGCAGGAGCGATGTTGAACAAAGGTTGGGAATTTGCCGTTAGCTATAACAATACGAAAGGCGACTTTAAATACAACGCCTCATTTAACACCGCTTTTATCCACAATGAGATCACGAACCGCAATGGCGCCGGCCCTGACATAAGTGGTTATACCATCAAACAGGTAGGCTCTCCTTATTATTCGCTGTATGGATATGAAGCAGATGGTATTTTCCAATCGGCAGATGAGGTATCCAAAGCGCCTTATCAAACCAACAGAACAGCTGCAGGCGATATCCGGTACAAGGATAAAGACGGTAACGATACTATCAACACGGCCGACCAGGTATACCTCGGTAATTATTTCCCAAAAGTAACTTTTGGTATTAACCTGGGCGGTGCCTGGAAAAATTTTGACGTCGCTATTTTTCTGCAGGGAGCTACCGGTGTAAAAAACTACATCGATGCGGGTAAACTGGGCAGTGTAAGTTCTTCTGCAGGTAAACCTACTTCCGCACTGCAGGATACCTGGGCGCCAGATAATACCGGCGCAGCATTGCCACGTATCCTGGCTACCTATCAGCAAAATGACCCCAGCGGTACACCTTCCTCTTTCTGGGTAAGAGACGGCTCTTATCTGCGCCTGAAAAATCTGCAGATAGGATATACCCTTCCGGGACATATTGTGAAGAAAGCAGGACTCAGCAAAGTACGCTTTTACTATAGCGGACAAAATATCCTCACGTTTGATCACCTGTACAAATGGGTAGATCCGGAAGCGTCCAT
>NZ_DATCVJ010000420.1:0-1833 GCF_036566945.1 Chitinophaga sp.
AAGGGTGCCAATCGGGGTTGTAACTTAAAAGCAAAGTTATATACAATAATTATCAAATAGTTATAAAATAACAAATATTTTTTTTGGAGTTAAATGAACCTTTCTCCGATGGTTTACGTTAGTAAGGTAATCATATTTGGACAAGCGCTGTGCACATTTTACTCACACGTACGTGCCAAATGTATCGTCATCCTTTGAATTATCTGCTATGCGAAAAATAGCCCTTTACGCGCTGCTCTCAGGGATTTTCCTGGCTGCTGCAGCCTACATTACCGAATCGAATGACCTGCCCGGAGCAGTAGAATTGAGAACCCCCGGTTTTATTGGTTATATCTTCATTATCAGTGCAATAGCCTGGTTTTCTTTACAAGTCCTTTATAACTGGAGTAAAGAGGCAGACCCTTACCACTACTGATATTCCTGTATTTTTGCTACCTTTGCGCCCTGATTAGCTGCTCTTTTACAATTAAAGAGGGCTGATTGAATTTTGTTCACTAGAGCAAGTGTCCTTAAAATTCAGGTGAATTATGGCATTACACAACAGAGTATCCGCCGCCGAGTTGAAACAACGGCTGGCATTGGAAACATTTAAACGCGTGACTGTTTCTTTCTATCAGTACGCAAAAATCCCCGACCCGCAAGCATTCAGGGATCAATTATACGCATCTCTTTTTCAGCTGGACACATTCGGACGTATCTACGTAGCCACAGAGGGCATTAATGCCCAGGTGAGCGTTCCCGCGCACCATTTTGAGGCATTTAAGCAACAGTTGTACGCCATTGATTTCCTCAACGGCATCCGTCTTAATATCGCAGTAGACGACGACGGCAAATCCTTTTTTGTATTGAAAATCAAAGTACGCGATAAAATCGTGGCAGATGGTATAGAAGATCCGTCTTTCGATATGGCCAACCGTGGCCGGTACGTAGATGCTAAAACATTCAATGACCTCACCGCTGATCCGGACACGGTGATTGTGGATATGCGTAATCACTATGAGTACGAAGTAGGCCACTTTGAGGGCGCCATAGAAGTACCGTCAGATACTTTCCGCGACCAGTTGCCGATGGCTGTGAATATGCTGGCAGATCAGAAAGATAAGAACATCATCATGTACTGCACCGGTGGCATCCGCTGTGAAAAAGCATCCGCCTATATGCTCCACAATGGGTTTAAAAATGTATTCCATCTGGAAGGCGGCATCATTGAATACACCAACAAAGCAAAAGAACAAGGACTCCCCGTTAAATTCAAAGGCAAAAACTTTGTATTCGACGACCGGCTGGGAGAGCGTATCAGCGATGATATCATCAGTCATTGCCATCAATGTGGTGAACCTTGTGATTCCCATACCAACTGTTTAAACGATGGTTGTCACCTCTTATTTATTCAGTGCGAAGCCTGTGCGAAAAAGTATGATGGCTGTTGCAGTGAATCCTGCCAGACCGTACATGCACTGCCGGCAGAACAACAGGCGGAAATGCGCAAGGGGGTGGAGAAAGGACTGATGTTCAATAAATCCAGACGTCGGAAAATGCAGGAATAAAAAATCCGCCCCGCGTTGTTTCTTCTCGGCAGGGCGGAGTAGTTGACCATAAAATTGAATCGGCCGGAGTAATCTGGTCTTTTCTTTTTTATGGCCATTCTATCAACCTATATGCGAACTAAAAAGCTATTAGCTGTTAGCTTTTAGCTATTAGCAAATGTTTGTTGGTCTTCGCTGCATTTACTAAAAGCTAAAAGCTAAAAGCTAAAAGCTAAAAGCTAAAAGCTAAAAGCTAACAGCTAAAAGCTAACAGCTATCTCACAGTATATCTTTTTTGTTTTTATAA
>NZ_DATCVJ010000421.1:0-5881 GCF_036566945.1 Chitinophaga sp.
GATGACGGCAAGGAGAGCCCTCATGCGTCATTTGAGACGAAGAGAAAATATGTTAACACTAGATAACAGTCGCAACGGTACTCTGGCACAGTTTTGTCATTTACTGTAGCATAAGAAGATTAAACAGCCTGCAGACGCTTAACTTCCATTGATTCACGCATAATCAAAACAGACAATCATGAAAACGTTCAAGTATATTATCATCGCCGCAGTATTAGTATCCGGATTAAGCAGTTGCCTTGTAGTCCGCGACAGGCCCGGATATTATCATTCTCCTCATTATCATCATCACTATCACGGATATTACAGGTAGACAAACAACCAGCCCCGCACTTGCCACGGGGCTGGTTGTTTAATCTTTCAATTCCATCCATACAGGGCCATGATCACTGCTCTTTTCCCAGCCGCGCACATGTCTGTCTACCCCAGCTGCCACGAGGCGGGGAACTACGGAAGGACTCAACAGGAAATGATCAATACGTAAGCCCGCATCGCGTCCGTAGGCATCGCGGAAGTAGTCCCAGAAAGTATAAATTTTATCGTTAGGATGTAGCTTCCGGATGGCGTCTGTCCAGCCCTGTGCTACCAGCTCATGGAAGGCTGCACGGGTTTCCGGCCGGAAAAGTGCATCATTCACCCAGCGTTCCGGTTTGTATACATCCAGTTCCGTAGGCATTACGTTAAAGTCGCCCGTTAATACCACCGGGATTTTTTGTGTCAGCAGATCTTGCGCATGGGCAGCGAGGCGTTTAAACCAGCTCAGTTTATAGTCGAATTTTGGACCCGGCGCGGGGTTACCATTCGGTAAATAAAGGCAACCAATAACGATATCATTAATCACCGCTTCAATATAACGGCTGTGGAGATCTTCCGGATCGCCGGGCAAAACCCGGCAGCGCTCTTTTATGTCGGGGCTGCGCGATAGAATGGCTACGCCGTTCCAGCTTTTTTGTCCATGCCAGATGGCATGGTAGCCGGCATCGAGGATCGCCTGCTCCGGGAATTTTTCCTGCGGCGCTTTTAGCTCCTGCAAACAGGCTACGTCCGGCGCTGTTTCTTCCAGCCAGCGAAGCAATACAGGAAGGCGTCCGTTGACACCATTTACATTATACGTGGCTATTTTCATGACAGTGATCGGTTTTAGATATTCGATGCAATAATAAAAATCAGGCCGGTTAAATATAGGAAGTATTTAGGTGTATTTAAAAAACAGGGGAAAACAGATTTGGTAATGTCCAAAAATAGATGGAGATTTTTAGAACTTTTCCTTCCGATTTTGTATCACTTTTTTAATCGCACAACACGTTTAAACATGAAAAAAGTAACGGGCCTTGGAGGCGTATTTTTTAAATGCGAGGATCCGAAAGGGATGAACGAATGGTACGCCAAAAACCTTGGAGTGCCAACCAGCGAATACGGAACAACGTTCGAGTGGCGACACGCAGATGACCCGTCAAAAAAGGGTGCTACGGCCTGGTCCACATTTCCGCAGGATACCAAATATTTCAATCCTTCTGCAAAACCATTTATGATCAACTACCGCGTGGAAAATCTTGTGGAGCTGGTAGCGGAACTGAAAAAGGAAAATGTAACCATCGTTGATGAGATGGCAGAATATGACTATGGTAAATTCGTTCATGTGCTCGATCCGGAAGGAAACATTATAGAGCTGTGGGAACCCAAAGATGAGGTGGATGAAGATGAGGTGGTAGGGTAGCGTTTATCGGATATAATTGTCACTTACTTTCAAAGAATAAAAAAATGGTGAATAGGAAAGTGTTATGGTTGTTTTCTTTGCTAATCCTTTCTACGACTGCATTTGGACAATCATCCAACCCGATGGTAACGGATGTAACATTTGGCATGCTCACCTGGGTAAAGCACCTGAACAATGATATTGATAAGCCTTATTCCAGTGAAAAAGCAGAGCAGTTGAAACAACGGCTGGAAGACCTGAAAGTGGACCTGACTGTGTATAAGAAAACGCGCAAAAGGCTGTCAGATAGTTTGTTCAGGAATAACATTGCCACGGGGAAAAAAGATCCGGATAACCTGGAACTGCTGAAACGCAGTATGAGTAAAGTAATGGAAGGCATGCGGGGTGTAAACGACCTGGTGAGTGAATCGGTACAGCAGGAAGGCGACAAGTTAAATGATCAGATTTATAAAACACTCTACGAAGAGCCGGGACGCTATTTATCCTACCTGGAGGCCTTTTTGGGCGGAATGGATGTGACCAAAAAAGACCTGGCGCTGGATGGCAGTGTATGTTTTAACCGTTTGGAAGAATGTATTAATATGATTGCCGGTATGGAAGGCCGGGTCGGTAAGAAAGTAAAATAATCGCTGTCTGTTAAATAAAAAACCTTGTAGCAATATTCCGCTACAAGGTTTTTTTTATGGTGAATGCAAATTAAAACAATTGAATGGTTTGTCGTCTGCTACCATTGGTGATGGGCCACAGTTGTCCTTTGCCTTCTTTTGCTGCGGGGGCTGCCACCCGGCGCTCTGCCAGTAAATGACTTTCAAAACCGCTGGTTTTACTGTAGGTGATGGTCACTGTTTTTCCGGTATAGGGCAGGAGGTCTATCGATATCATATTCCAGTCGCGCGCTTTGCTGCTAGGCATCCCAGTTTTTGCGTAAGAAGAAAAATGATTGATGGCCGCTTTATTACGGCGTTTAACCGTCACCGTATCCCCGTTTATTTTTACCGTGGGCAACTCCGGATAGCCTGTCAGCAGTAGTTCGCAGCGGCCGTTTACGTCTGTCGGGATTTGGAGGGTAGTGGTATTTCCCGGGGTATTAAAATTTATTTTTTCGGGAGATGTAATGGCGTTGCCGGCTTTCCCTTTCTCAAATTCCAATGCCATGGTCGCGTAACCGGGCAGCAGGATGCGGATGGTGTTACCCGAAACAAACGTCTGCGGATATACGTCCTGATAAGGGAAGGTGATGTTGGCATGATATTTTTCGCCAAAGGCAGCGGGAAAGTTCACGGAGCGATCAAACGGAATGACGAGTTCCTGTGGATTGGCCTGCGTATTACGCGCTACCAGCACGCCTTTATCGCCGTTCCATCCCATATAGCCGTAGGCGTTACCTTCGTCGGGGCGACCACCTACAAATACCGTATTATTCAGGGCGCTGCGATGTGCTGCGGCCCAGTTGTCGACCGTACAAAGGGCTTTCCATTGGTCGGGCGACATTACTTCCGGCGAAATATACCATTCTTTTAAAAGGGTACCCCGGCCATAATGCATCAGCACATATTCCAGCCAGTCCTGCAGCGTATCATCTTTACTTTCCATCCTGCCATCCGAGGTTTTGATGATGCCATGTGTCATCAGTCTGGAAACAGGCACCAGTGGGCGGTCTGCCGGATTGCCAAACATGCGCCAGATATAGGTGTCCCGGTCGGTGCTGGCTGTTGCACGGGTAGATAGTTCCGGCCAGTTCCGGTTAGTGCCGTCATCGCCGGATAACATCCAGAGATAGTCGGCATACATCAGCCAGTAAGGAGAAAACCAGATCCAGTTGGTGAGGTTCTGGTAAATATCCGGATTCACTTTGCGGGTAGCCAGTAGTATGTCTATAGCCGCATCCAGGTTGGCTTCATGGCCATGGCGGTCTGTTGCCGGATGATTGTTGCCTTCGCCCAGATCGCTCAACTCGTTAAAATCATGTTTATAGTAAATGGCATTCGTCTGCCGGATGATCTCCGGAATCTGCTGCAATAATTTTGTTTTATTCTGCGTGGCAGATAAACTCAGGTATCTCCCATATTGTTTAAAATAGCTGTTGGGGATGGCTTCTTTATAGCCCTGTTGCTTAGCCCAGGTAATATCATTTGTATAGTCGTTGATGGCCAGCCACATGCCAAATCCGGTGCCTTCCTCTCTGAGCTTTGCACTGAGCTTTTTCACATCGGCCAGACCATTAGGAAAATATTTAGGCGACGGATCCCAGACAGAGGTTCTTTTCTGCCATCCGTCATCTACTACCATGGCATCCATTTTAACACCATAGGGGGCAATCGCCGTTTTAAATTCCCGCCAGATATTGATAAGGCCATCCCCACTCAGGTCTTTGGCCCTTGGCTCAAACCAGTTGTTATAATGGAGGAAGGAGCGGGGCGCTTTCCACATGGTGGCTAAGTACCGGGTGAAAGATTGTTCCACCGACAGGTTTTCTTCGCGGCAACCAGCTACGGCTGTCTTGCTATGAATATAATATCCGCTATTTCCTTCCGCCCCGGCATAGCCGGGGAAATGCATCAGTCGCACCATTCCCTTTACAGCCGCGGGTTCTACATCTCTGCCATCCAGATCAATAAAGCTGTAGTTGCCCACTTTATCATAGTAACGGCCATAGCTGGCAGGTGTGTTACCATCACTGCGACGGGTATACGAAGCGGGATATTCTAATCCAAAAAACCACCTGCCATCTGCAAATACCGGTTCGCCTCTTCCGCCGCCGGTAGCGGGCGCAGAGATAATAAACCGCTCGGCTTCCAATCTGTCGACCGTAGCAGCCTGCTGATAATGCAGGATGATTTTCTTCCTGGTATAAGCTTCTCCTTTTACCAGGAAATATTGAATAAGCAGTTCTTCCGGTAGGGCCACAGCGACTTTCCGCGGTTTGTACGTAATTTCTATAAAGGAAGTATCCTGCTTCTTAAAAGTAACAGGCGCCTTTACAGCGGTGAAGTCGCCAATACCATAACTAGTATCCGTATTCATCGGAAGAATATTCAGCTCCTCGCTTTTCACGGCCAGCCGGATATGTTGGCGCAGGTCCGTAAAAGCGGTGGTGCGCCATACATGGCCATCAAAAGACAAGGTTCTTGCAATGCGGTCATTTTGGAGGGAAATATCCTGTGCCTGCCCTAAAACAGGAATGGCACAAAGCCACAGGGCCAGGTGTAGTTTTTTCATTATTCAGTATTTGATGACTTACGTGGTAATGCCTTCAAAGATAGGCTGCTGTTGGGAGAGGAGTGATAGTATTTTCGCTGATCATTGCAGCGGGTTGCTAAAGTTGGCAGGTTATTCTTCACAAAGCAAAATCGGCAACGCATCGTGATACAAATATTTAGCAGTAAATTGAGCACAAAGAACCATGATCTTATGCCATTGAAAAGCAAATGCTTTTTGTTGTTAGTCCTCTTAACCAATATCGGTATGGTAGCCACCGCCCAAACGGACAAATGGACGGGCATCTGGCGCACATCTGTTAAGCCCTGGGGCGTAGGCAAGCCCATTACCATGGAGCTGCATATTGGTGCCCCGGAAGCCGGAATGCTCTACCCGGCTACTATAAAAATACAATACGGCGAATTTACCGGCAGGTATGAACTGCTGCTGGCCAAAAAAAATGAGCAGCAGCTGGGCATTGGGCGCAACAAATATCCATTGGAGCAAACCCCTTTTAAACTGGGGATCTGGATGTGGTATCTCAATGGTACCCTGGATTACCGGAAGGATACCCTCACATTGCATCGAATGTGGATCGATAAATTCGATATCTGGATGCGCGGACTCGATGAGGATGACGAGATCTATGAACAAACCAAAGTGGCCTTGCGCGAATTTCTGTACCGGGGAGCCGCCTCCTTCACCAAAGCCGGGAACAAGGCAATGGCTGATTCCAGCGTGCAACGGATCCTGCATTCGGATAACGAAAAAAATCGTGTTTACTTCGGGATGTACGATCGCGTGGTATCGAAAGATAGTGTGGTGGCCCTCCAAATCATTGACCAGGAACAATACGATAAAGACACCGTGACTCTGCTCCATAACGGCAAGGCGCTGTTTACCCGGGAACAGATCAATGACCACAACCGCCGGCTGAATGTGACACTGGACACCGGTAATAACAGC
>NZ_DATCVJ010000422.1:0-5560 GCF_036566945.1 Chitinophaga sp.
ATGGTGGCATTTACCTGTATATCGTTACCTAAAATTTTCTTTGCAATTACCCCGGCTGCTACCAGGTTGAGGGTCAGCCTGCCGCTGAAATGTCCGCCGCCACGAAAGTCTTCAAAGCCTCCGAATTTTTCGGTTGCCACAAAGTCGGCATGCCCGGGACGCGGGAACTCACGCAGTTTGTCGTAGTCCGCACTGCGGGTATTATTATTTTCAAAGAGAATAGTCACTGGTGCACCGGTAGTGTGGTCGTTAAACACGCCGGATTTGATGAAGGGCAGGTCTTCCTCCTTGCGGGGCGTAGTACCTCTGGAGCCACCTTTGCGGCGTTCCAGGTCCGCCAGAAAATCTTCCTGTTTTAATGGCAAACCAGCAGGGATGCCATCTATATTTACGCCAACACTGGCGCCATGCGATTCTCCAAAAACATTTACCCTGAATAATCTGCCAAAACTGTTCACACGCTGATAATTTAAAGTGAAAAAACACCTTTTGCTGTTAGCCTTTAGAGAGATGTTAAACGCTAACAGCTAAAAGCTAAACGCTTACCGCTACCTTACCACCTAACAATGCCAGGTGATCATAAAATTCCGGATAGGATTTATTGATCGCCTCTGCATTATCAATGATTACCGGACCATCTGCCGTGAGCGCTGCTACTGCACAGGCCATTGCAATGCGGTGGTCGTTATGTGAATGTACCTGCGCTCCTTTGATACCGGTACCACCATGTACCAGCATGATATCGCCCTGCAGGTCTATTTTAATACCCATCTTGCCAAATTCTGCCTGCAGTGTTAAACCGCGATCGCTTTCTTTATGTGCCAGACGGCTTACCCCTTTAATTTTCGTAGTACCGTTACAGTTAGCCGCCAATGCTACCAGTGGAGGAAACAGATCCGGGCAATCAGTAGCATCTATTTCAAATGGTTGCAGTCCGCCTTTCTCGATGTTGACGGTAAATACGCCAGACATCATTTGTGCGCCTGCTTTCTCCAGGGCTTCCAGTATAGCTTTATCTGACTGTGCAGAGGCCACATTCAGATGTTGTACTTCTGCTTTACCGGCTACCGCTGCTGCTACCAGCAGGAATGCGGCGCCGCTCCAGTCACCTTCCACCGTATAGTCGCAGGCGTTATATGCCTGTTGCTTTCCGAAATGGAATGTTTCAAAATTCTTTTCTTCCACCTGTACACCAAAGTGTGCCATGAGTTGCAGGGTTAACGCAATGTATGGTTTACTTTTCAGGTCTGTTACCGTAATGGTCACGTCTTCTGCAGCCGCGCCATAAGCCATAAGCAGGCCGGTGAGGAACTGTGAACTCAGTGAACCATCGATGGTAATATTTTTAGGTTTTAAAGGACCCTGTATATGCAGGGGCAGTTTACCACCTTGTGTCTTACATTTCACATCCAGCTGCGGCAATACCTGTTCGAAGAAGTCCATAGGACGGGTAGTTAAGCTACCATGTCCTTCGATGGTAATAGGCAGGGATGACATGGCTGCGATGGGGGTAAACATACGAATACCTAAACCGGATTCACCACAGTTGATTTCATCATAAAACGGTGCTACACCGTTGCTGGTGATTTCAAAATAGTCGAATTCACGTTTGATTTTAGCTCCCAGATTTTCGGCTACTTCCAATGCTGCCAGGCAGTCATTACTCAAACCCGGGTTACGGATAATGGTAGTTCCTTTTGCCAGCAAAGCTGCTGCCACAGCGCGTTGCATAGCACTTTTAGAAGGATTGGCCGTAACGGTGCCGGTAATGGTGGCTGGTGATACAGTAACTTGCATATGTATATTTCGTCCGCCTTTAAATTGATTAGAAAAAATTTTACAACTCCTGCAGTAACAACTTCAGTTCTGCAATGGGTATGGGCATGGTGGTAGCCTTGCCTGTTTGCTCCAGTAGTACAAAATGTATAACGTCTTTCTCCCGTTTTTTATCCAGTTTAAAGATGTCAAACACTGCTTCCTTATCAGAAGTAAAAGCTACCGGTAACTGATAGTCGCTGATTAGCTTTATCAGGCGAATGGTTTCTGCTGCAGGAAAATTCATTAGCTTCTCTGAAAAACGGGCGGCTGCTACCATCCCTATTGCCACTGCTTTGCCGTGTGCAATATGTTCCAGCTTTTCCACTGCATGACCAAGGGTATGACCGAAGTTAAGCCAGCGGCGTGGACCGGTTTCCAGCTCATCTTCCAGCACTACTTTTGTTTTTGCGGCCACCGATTTCTCTACCAGGTATTTCAGTACTGCCACATCGCGCGACAATGCTTTTTCCTTGTTTTGTTCAAGAAAATCAAACAGCTCCGCATCCATGATACAGGCGTATTTAATGATCTCTGCAAAACCGTTATGCCATTCTTCTGCCGGCATAGTGAGCGGTAAGGTATAGTCGAACAAAATAAACTGCGGCTGACGGATAATGCCCAGCAGGTTTTTATGTTTACCATGACTCACCCCGTTTTTGCCACCAATGGAAGCATCTACCTGGGCCAGCAATGTAGTGGGTACAAATCCGAAAGGAATACCGCGCATATAAATGCTGGCAGCAAATCCGGCCACATCTGTGATCATGCCGCCGCCAATACCTACCAGGGTGGTTTTACGATCAGCCTCATGTGCCGTTAAACCATCAATGATCGTTTCAACGGTGTCCATGTTCTTCAACTCCTCTCCTGCCGGCACCACAATTTTCTTCCAGTTGTGCAGATGATGACCGTGATGTCGTTCCACATTTTCATCTATTACCAGGACTGCTCTGTTACGGTCTACATGATTGCCCAGTTGCAGCAGGCTTTCCCCTAAAAAATAGATGGTTTCCTGTTGTTCAAACTGGTGGATCTGTTTTAGCATTTAGCTGTTAGCTTTTAGCTGTTAGCAAATAGCTCTTAGCTGTTAGCTGTTAGCTGTTAGCAAATGCAGCGAAGATTAACATATTACGATCTCCGCTGCATTTGCTAACAGCTAACAGCTAAAAGCTAAAAGCTTTCTATTTCTCTTCGTTCATCACTTTGTTCTGGCGATTGATAGATTCCAGGTGAACTGCATCGAAATATTTCACGATGAAATCTTTGGTGAGGCCCAGTTTTTCGCCTTTGGCAACTGCGCGGTCCAGGATTTCATTCCAGCGGTTTGTTTGCAGGATGGTGATGTTGTTTTCTTTCTTGTATACGCCGATTTTTTCAGCAATTTTCATACGGTTGCCGAGCAACAGCATAATTTCATCATCTACCTGATTAATCTGCGCGCGCAGTTTTTCCAGGGCAGAGTTGAAGTCTTTTTTATCGGTATGTTCTCTTCTCCAAACGATACCGTCCAGCAGGTCAGCCAGTTTTTCCGGTGTAATTTGTTGTTTGGCATCGCTCCAGGCGTTGTCCGGATCAACGTGTGTTTCCAGCATCAGACCATCGTAATCCAGGTCAATGGCTTCCTGAGAAACTTCCTGTAAGATATCGCGGCGGCCGGAGATGTGAGAAGGATCGCAGATCATTGGCAGTTCAGGCATACGACGTTTTAGCTCAATAGCCAGGTGCCACATCGGCGCATTACGGTATTGTGTATTGCCATAGCTGGAGAAACCACGGTGGATTAAACCTACTTTATTGATACCTGCTTTCTGAATTCTTTCTACGGCACCGATCCACAGTTCCAGATCAGGATTGATAGGATTCTTAATTAATACGGTAGTATCCACACCTCTCAGCGCATCAGCTACTTCCTGCACGGAGAAAGGGTTTACTGTAGTACGTGCTCCTACCCACAAAATATCTACACCAAAATGCAGCGCATCTTCTACCTGTTTAGCAGTAGCTACTTCCACTGCCAGTGGTAAACCGGTGATTTCGCGGGCTTTTTGCAGCCATGCGAGGCCCTTGGTACCAATTCCTTCGAAAGAACCGGGACGGGTACGGGGTTTCCAGATACCAGCGCGCAGTACGTCTACTTTACCTGTTTTTTGCAGGGCCAGTGCGGTGGCTAATACCTGCTCTTCGGTTTCTGCACTGCAGGGTCCGGAAATGATCAACGGCTTTTTATCGGAAGACGGATCGGAGAATTTGGTTTTAGATAATATCTGTTCCATTGTCTGTACCATAGTATTGAAGTTAAGTAGATTATCAGAATTAAGTTATTTCAGGATCTTCCTGATTTTATTGGATTTTTGAATCAATTTATAAAACGTATCGTAGTCTTCTGTTTCGAGCAATGTTTTCATTTGCTGTAACTGGTTGATATGTTCTTCCAGTACATCCAGCACATTGTTTCGGTTGTGCTTGAAGATGGGTACCCACATATCAGGAGAGCTTTTCGCGAGGCGAACGGTAGATTCAAAACCACCGCTGGCCAGTTCAAAAATGCGACCTGATTCCTTCTCTTTTTTTAGCACGGTGAGTGCCAGTGCAAAAGAGGTGATGTGAGAAATATGCGACACATAGGCGGTGTGCAGATCATGTTCTTCCGCATTCATATATACGGTGCGCATCTGCAGTTGGTCTACCATGTTTTCCACTACCTCCAGGGCATCTTCATCGCTGTTTTTCACATCGCATAATACCATGGTTTTGTGTACAAAAAGATTGCGTACAGCTGCATCGGGGCCGGAATACTCGGTGCCGGCCATCGGGTGGGCAGCTACGAAGCGACCTCTGTGGGGATGACCGGCAACGAGTTGCAATATTTTTTCTTTGGTAGAACCTACGTCCATAATTACCTGGCCGGGGCGTGCTTTGTCCATGATGCCGGGCAATGCCTGCAGCACGGCGTCAACGGGAATGGCCAGTACCACCAGGTCGGAGCGAAGCATGGCTTCGTCCAGGGTAGCCCCCTCATCGATGATGTTCAGGTCCAGGGCACGCTGCAGGTGTTCCTGGTTCTGATCTACCCCGATGATCCGCTCCGCCACGCCTTTTTCCTTCAGCGTGATGGCGAGTGAGCCACCTATTAAACCGGTACCTATTATTGTTACGATCATTGTATGTTTGTTTTGATGCGTGCTATCGCTTCTTCGAAAACTTTTTCATCCTGGCAAAGACTCACCCTGATATAGCCGTTACCGTTACTACCGAATATTCCTCCGGGCGTAATAAATACACGGGCTTTTTGCAGTATTTCATCCGTCAGCGTATAGCCATTTTCGTTAGTAGCAGGTATTTTTGCCCATACGAACATGCCTACCTGGTTTTTATCATAAGTGCAATGCAGCAGATCCAGTAATTGAAATACTTTTTCGCGGCGTGCACGGTAAATTTTATTCAGGTCATCGTACCAGTCTTTCCCCAGCTGCAAAGCCTTTACTGCGGCCATTTGCATAGGCTGAAACATACCGGAATCCATATTGCTTTTAAAGCGCAATACTTCAGCAATCCATTCTGCCTTACCAACGAGCATGCCTATACGCCAGCCTGCCATGTTAGACGATTTACTGAGGGAGTTCAATTCCAGTACCACGTCTTTAGCGCCTTCAAACTGCAGCAAACTTTCCGGTTGTTCATTTAAAATGAAGCTGTATGGATTATCGTGGCAGATGAGGATGTTATGTTGTTTCGCAAAAGT
>NZ_DATCVJ010000423.1:0-9815 GCF_036566945.1 Chitinophaga sp.
TCCAGCAGGAATTTTCCAAAATGGTAGCTGTCATCAGCCACCTGTACGGCTTGCAGCATATTGAACTAGCAGAAGACATTGTCAGTGAAACCTTTTTGCAGGCCACAGAAACCTGGGAAGAGAAAGGCATTCCTCCTAATCCAACCGCCTGGCTTTATGCTGTGGCCAAACAAAAAACATTGTATCATTTCAGGAGAAATAAAATATTTGAACAGAAAGTGATGCCGGAAATTACCGCCAGAGAAGTCCATAGTGTAGAAACGGACGACTTTAGTTTCTCTCCCCGGCAAATTAAAGACAGTCAGCTGCAAATGCTGTTTGCCATATGCACTCCGGCCATCGCCAGCGAAGCCCAGATAGGGCTGGCATTGCGCATTCTTTGCGGCTTCGGCATTGATGAAATTGCGGAAGCATTTTTATCCAATAAAGAAACCATCAACAAAAGATTGTTCAGGGCCAAAGAAAAACTGCGCTCCGAAAATATAAAAATGGAATTGCCGCCGGAACACGAAATCCTGAACCGGCTCGATAATGTATTGCATATTATCTACCTGCTTTTCAGCGAAGGCTACTACTCACAAACGCAGAACCAGATCCTGCAAAAAGACCTGTGCATAGAAGCCCTGCGCCTTGGCTTAATGCTCACGGAATATGACCGTACCAATCTGCCTAAAACAAACGCCTTAATTGCCCTCATGTGTTTTCACGCTTCCCGCTTTAATGCCAGGCAGGCCAACGACAACACCGTCGTGCTTTACGAAGCACAAAACGAGGCGTTGTGGGATCAGGCGCTGATTAACCAGGGACAACATTTCCTGGCGCTTTCTGCGCAGGGCAATGAAGTCAGTTCGTATCATCTCGAAGCCAGAATTGCCTACTGGCACTGTATTAAAGAAGATACTCCTGAAAAATGGGAAGAGATTTTACAACTTTATAACGCCCTGCTCATGATCAACTACTCCCCCAGCGTGGCGCTGAACAGAACATTTGCGCTGTATAAAGCCAATGGGAAAAAAGTTGCTTTGGCAGAAGCAGAAAAATTAAAACTGGAGAATAATCATTTCTATTTTTTGCTGCTGGGAGAATTGTATACAGATATTGATAATAAAAAAGCGTTGATGCATTTTCAGCGGGCGTATGAGCTGTCGAAGACGCAGGCGGAGCGGGAAGGGATCAGGCAGAAGATGAATAGTATACGTTAATTATTCCGGCTTAAAGAGGCAGTCGCAAAATGCGACTACCTCAAAAGTCTAAAGTTCTCTTCGTAATGCGCCTCCTACTCTCCCAATCCATGCACCAGCGTCATACTACAATTGTCCGTAGACGCCCAGCGAATCGCCTTTAGCGGCTGATACGCCGGATCATTGTAACATTGCAATGCGGCTGCTTCCGACGGAAATTCAATCACGGCATTCATTTTCTTCACACTGCCCTCCACCGCGATGGCGTCCCAGTCGGATGCCAATACCCTGGCTCCATATTGATTCAACAATGCTATAACGGGCGGACCATACTTTTTATATTCATCCACATCGGTAATGTCATAGCTATTGATATAATAAACTGGCATAAATTATTTTTTAGCAGTTAGTAGATGTATTCCGGTGGTACAATGCCTTTGCTGCGCAGGTATACGGTGGCCTGTCCGCGGTGATGCGTTACATGATCGATAGTAGCATAAAAGCCCGCCACTGCCTGATCGGACATTTTCATATTCTCCACACTTTTCTTAAGGGCGATAAAAGCCTGATCCAGGTAGGCGATGCTGGCTTCTTTACCTGTGGTGGCCGCAGGAGGATTCCAGTCGGACGGTTGTTGTCTGATAAAATTTTCTTCCCACCAGCCAATTCCATAACCAACATGGTGTAGTAGTTCTTCAAAAGTCCACACCCCTTCGGTGGGCTTAAAACTAAAGTGCTCTGCCGGCATGGCGGCGGCCACGCTCAGGGTGTAATCTTTTGCATTACCGAGGGTTGTTAATAATTGCGCTTTCATAATAGTAAGTTTGATACGCCAAAATTAACCTGCCCAAAAACTATCTGTTTAAGGAAAATTGCTGTTTTTATCACCGCATGGCGGAAGGAGATTTTCCGAACTGTTTTTTGTAGGCAGCCGAAAAATGTTCGAGGCTGTTAAAGCCGGTGGAGAAGGCAATGCTGGTCACTGGCAGCTGCGTGTTACAAAGCTGCAGGTGTGCCTGTTTGAGTCTTACCTGCAATAGATAACGATAGGGAGCGGCGGCAGTGATTTGTTTAAACAGGCGGTTGAAATGAAAGGGGCTCATATTCCCCAGTGCGGCTAGTTGCGACAGGGTTACATTATCTGCATAGTTTTCATTGATATATTCCTTTACCTGTTCGATTACCGGCAGATAATTTCTTTTCTGTTTATCGTTCAACACCGGTAAGGTTTGCAACGGATTGCCGGCATACAATACCAGCAGAAAAAGTTCGGTCATCAGTTGCTCTGCCCAAAGCCGGGAGTAACGCGGCTGTAACAGCAAGGTGAATATACGCTGGTGCAGAAACTCCATTTCCGGGGTTGCTTTTACCAATATCGACTGAATATCCGGATTATTAAAAAACCAGGCGAAGGCGGTAGCATGTGTCATAAGCAGGGCCGTATTTTCTGCCGGAAACGAAAAAATAGTGCATTGATCGGGGATGTCATGTACATGGGCTACCTGGTGTTCATATCCGGGCTTACAGAGCAGGAATAAGCCGCTATAGGCATCTAAATCATTCCGGAATACTTTAAACCGGAAGTTGCCTTTGCGGATATAGGCCATGGAAAAAGTGCTTTGATATTCTTTTTCAGATACCGCACATTCCCGGCACTGGCACAAAAAATTATGTACCGTGCAGATAGGTGAATCATAAAGTGTTTGTATGTCCGCCTGCATATGTATAAAGTTAGTATATTCTTACGGCACCGCCGGCAACTGACTCATATCAATTTTCTCTTTTCCAAACCCAAACGTTATCCCAAACATGGCCAGTATCCGTGATTTATCCAGTCCGAAATCGTTCCCGAAGGCGCCGTTGATGTACATATCTTTCGCAATCCGGTAATTAACAAAACCGACGATGCGCTGGGATTTCAAGTTATCCTGCACGGTATAGTTCCGGTAAATGGCTTCTATCCCCACACTCAGCGGATCGAATTCAAACGACAGGCGGCCACCTACGTCTACGCTGTTGGCGGCGGTGATGGCTCCGTGTTCCAGGGCGTATGCATCATACATATATCGGGTATAGGCGGCTATACTGAGATAGTTGGTTTGCATAGCGCCGGGATGATTTGAATTGAGCGGGGTATTCAGGGCTATGGTCGTCCATACGCCACCCCTGCCGGTTTTCCAGGTAGTATCGGCGATACCATAGGTGGCGTAGGCGCCGGCTACATCCCATTGAAAAAGCAGTTTTTCTTTGAGCTGATTTTTCACCCGGGTCATCAATGCTGCCAACGCTTCATTTTTACGCGCGGTATATTGCCGGAAAATCCGGGCAATAGTGGCGGTGTCGCCGTTTTGTAAAGCCGTACTGTATGCAGGATCTGAGTTTACGGCATCGAGGATATCGGCTTGTTGTTTTTCGGTAAGGGTATCCACGACGGCATGCAGGCGCTCCGCATAGCCTTTACCGTAGGCCCGGAGCAAGGTGCTACGGAAACCGATAGAAAAAACTTTCTGCGAGCCCGTAGCCGTATCTGGAATCATATCTTTTTTAATGAAAGCGATAGAAATGCTGGTGAATTTAAGGGCAGAAAAAGGCTGTGTTTTCCATACTTCCGGAGCGGCGCCGGTTTTATAGCGTTTAATGCCAATGAACCGGAACACATCACGGTTTTTCGGGAGTGCCCACCAGTAGGGCGTAAACTGAGCAGCGTAGTTCTGCGGCCAGCCATCGCCATTAAAATTTTGTAATACACTGATCCCAAAAGCTTTGGGTGTAGCAGGCGATTCAATTAACGTAGGGGAAACGTCTACCAGTTTGAATGCGCTGGATTGAGGTACGCTGAGGTTTTCTGCGGGGGCTTCCTGTGCGTATAGCTGCTGGCCTGTCAGCAGCAATAGCAGCAATGACAGCCAACTCATATGTTGCTTCATGATTAGTCCAGTTTTACGGTCACTAATAAATAAACAGTGCTGAAATCGCCGCTGGCGTTGATTATCTGATCGGGAGCGGAAAACTCTCTATGGCCTTCTGTGCCGTCATCAAACACGTAGCGGGCGCCTATCTTCCCAAATTCTATTTTGCGGGTATCCAGGTCTTCCCAGAATAACTCTATTTTGGTAACGATATTGATACTCCTGCGCTGCAAGGCCCCGGCCCTTCCCAGCGCCATTTGCCGGATATCGCCGGAGGCGTCGGATACCCCATTGGGAACAGGGAATTTGGTACCATCTTCCAGTATCATAAATATTCTTGTCCACGCAAATCCATTGGTAGTAATATCAACGGCCAGTTTAAGCAGCTGATCGCCATTTCCGGCTACATAATGGTTCATAGGATTGTTGATTAAAGCGTGATTAAAATTTTGGCAATAATATACTCCTGAGGTTTTTCCGCATAGGTTTATTCATCCCGGGGCGTATAGGTTAATACTACTGCAAAATAAGAAATCTCCCGCGCGTGATCAAATAAAAAAGTGGGCGTATGACTAAGCATACACCCACTTTTTTTCATGGTGACCCATGGCTATTTGCTCAGCGGAAAAACGCTGCGCAGCGCGGGAAAGCGTAAGTATACACCTACCCATACCAAGACACCGAAAACGATCGGGAAATAGTAAGGAATATTTACCCTTGTCATAATGGCTACCGCTCCACCGAGATAGCAGCTGAGGAAAATGGCGCCCAGAACAGCGGTGCGTGGGATGGCATATAAAATAGTGCAGAGCAAGAGCACCACGCCGAGGCCCTGTACCTGGGATTCCGGCCAGCCCAGGTCGGTGCTGCCTTTAACAGATACTGCTGCACTGGCTATTTTCATGACAGCATCTACCAGCAGAAAAAGAATACAGATAATAGTAATCACCCAACCGGTGATACGAGTGCTTTTTGAAGGGGCAGCGGTGTTCATATAGATTGTTTGCGTTTCCATATACGTTGTTTTTAGAGTTGTTTGTTTTACGATACAAACTTAAATCGATTCATTAATTCCGGTCATGGGGAAATACGACATTCTTAATGGCCGATTGCGACAAATGCAGAACATCTTACCTTTGCGCCATGGATTATTTCAAAAAGCAGCTTGATTTACTCAAAATAGAACGGGAAACGGACCAAAAGTCTTATCAACAAATGACAGAAACCTCGTCTGTAGCAGATCGCCGGGCGAATGGACTAACGTGGTACCCTATTGCTATCCGGGGATCTGAAATGAGCCGGGGAGATTACCTGACAGTGGAAGTGGAACGTACCACCCACCAGGATATTCCTCATCAACTGCGTTTTGGGGCTTCTGCTATGTTATTTTCCAATCATGACCGGAAACAGGATCACCTGGAAGGCACCATCTCCTACCAGGGCGGAAATCGCCTCAAAATAACCCTGCGCACCGATGAACTGCCGGAATGGGCCAGCGATGGCAAACTAGGCATCGATGTATTGTTCGATGACAACAGCTACGACGAAATGCAGAATGCCCTTAAACAGGCAGACGCTTTACAGGATAAAGACCCGGAAGGGAAACTCATAAAAATACTCACCGGCGAAAAAAAGCCTTCCTTTCACCCGGAGCAGCCGCCCTACGTGAATCCGAAGTTAAATGCATCGCAGCAGGCAGCCGTCACCAAAATACTATCTGCCAACGATCTGGCCATTGTACACGGACCTCCCGGCACCGGTAAAACAACCACGCTGGTGCAGGCTATTAAAGCATTGATTCAACAGGATCATCAACAAATACTGGTGGTAGCACCCAGTAATACCGCCGTAGATCTGCTCAGTGAAAAGCTGTCGGATGAAGGCCTGAATGTACTCCGCGTGGGTAACCCGGCCCGTGTATCAGAAAGACTGATGTCGCTCACACTAGATAGTAAAGTATCGGAACACAATAGTATCAAGGAAATCAAGCGGCTGAAAAAACAAGCCAATGAATTCCGCGATATGGCGCATAAATACAAACGCAATTTCGGCAAAGCAGAAAGAGAGCAACGGAAAGCACTGTTTGATGAAGCCCGCAAGATCATGAAAGAAGTAGGCAACACCGAGCAATATATCATCGACGATCTGATCGCCAAAGCACAGGTGATTACGGCCACGCTGGTAGGCGCCAATCATTATACCGTTAGAAACCTGCAATATCATACCGTGGTGATAGATGAAGCCGGACAGGCACTGGAGCCGGCCTGCTGGATTCCTATTTTAAAAGCGCAGAAAGTAGTGCTGGCAGGTGATCATTGCCAGTTGTCGCCTACTATTAAATCAGATGAAGCCGCCAGAAAAGGTTTGAGCACTACCCTGCTGGAAAAATGTACCGCCTTACATCCGGAAAGTGTAACGTTGCTGGAAGAACAATACCGTATGCACGAAACGATTATGGGATATTCTTCGCAGATATTTTATGCAGATAAACTAAGAGCACATGCGTCAGTAGCGCAGCACCTCTTATTCTCGGCCGATAATCCGCTTTCCTTTGTAGATACCGCCGGTTGCGGGTTTGATGAAAAATCGGAAGGAACCAGTACCACCAATCCGGAGGAAGCCGCCTTTTTATTTAAGCACCTGACCATGCTGGTAGCTGACCTGGGTGCACATTACGCCCCGAAAGATTTTCCCACAGTGGCGGTGATATCTCCCTATAAACAACAAATACAACTACTAAAAGAACAGCTGCTGCACTCACCGGCATTGCAGCCCTATGCAGATAAAATTTCCGTGAACACCATAGATAGTTTCCAGGGGCAGGAACGGGATATTGTATACATCAGCATGACGCGCAGTAATACAGAAAATAAGATCGGATTTTTGTCTGATATCCGGCGCATGAATGTGGCCATGACGCGTGCGCGTAAAAAGCTGGTGATAATAGGCGACAGCGGAACGCTTTCCCAGCTGGGATTCTATGCGGACTTTATCACCTATGCAGAAAACAAAAATGCATACCAGAGCGCATGGGAATTTATGGATATTTAACAGCGGTATCCATGACTGACAATAGCTGCTGATCAAAGGCGGCTTGTTGTTCGAACATCGGAAAATGGCCGGCAGCTTGTATCCAATACAATTTTATATCCGGGCGGATTACTTTCAGCTCATAGGTATAAAACGCCAGTGGGTCCTGGCTGCCGGCGATGATGCTGATCGGCCCTTTATAATGAAATAAGTTCTTACTCAGGTCGTAATGTACCCGTCGCAAATCATTGACCATTAGTTGCTGCATCAATAGATTTGTTTTCGGCCCATTGATCTTCGTCAGCATACTATCGATGAGCGATTTGTTATAAATGTACGCCAGTCTTATTGTTTTCGTATACAACGCAGAATCAGCTTTGCTGCCCTTCCCTTCATTTATTTTTTTATCCAAAGTATCTATCAGCACTACGTCTGATGCGCCTAAGCGGGCGCGTAAATTATTAACGTGCGTGGTCAGCAGATCGGCAGAAAATTTATAGTATCCGGGATCTGCGAGTACCAATGCCTTCACTTTGTCGGGGTAGTTGGCGGCAAAACTCATGGCCAGCATGGCGCCCCAGGAGTGACCATAAAAAACAGCACGCTTCAGGCGCAGGTGTTGCAATAGCCGGTTTAGATCGTCCATCGCTGCCTGCAGGTTGATGGTGGTAGAATCAAATGGAACGGGAACAGACAGCCCGGTGCCGCGTTGCTCCAGCAAAATGCTGCGGTATTTTTTGCCGAGTGCGATGGCTACTTCTTCCTGTTGCAAACAGGAATTACCGGGACCTCCGGATAAAACAATCACAGGTGCGCCACTGCCGTAAGTATGAAAATAAAGATAACCATTCGGGTATTTGATGGCGTCCAGTTGCTGTGTGTGGCCCGTTAATGCACAAAGCAACAGCATAGTTAACAACACGGGTATTTTCATGTCAGATCAGGTTGAAAATTTGTACTATTAAAGTACTGCAATTTCCGGACTACAAAAATTTATTTACCGCTACTATCACCAGCAACAATTCGCAGTTGGTGAGCAAATCACGTTTTAGTAAACGGATCGCTTTACTCATATGCTTTTCTACCATGCTAACGGAAATGGACATACGAAAATAAATATCACGGTAAGACAATCCTTCTTCGCGGTGCAGGATATACACCTGCCGGCAATTATCGGGGAGTTGTGCGATGGCCGTATCGATTTGCCGGATGGAGGTAAGTGGGAAAGTGCATGCATTAATGCACCTGGATTTTTTCTATCCATCTGCCGGCTTCGTGGTATCTTCCGGTAATTACCGACCCGATCCTTCCGGAAAATTTATTTATGGCTATTATACTACCAACTGGTTGCGGTATGATATGTTTCAATATGATATTGAAGCAGATGACAGGGGGACGGTCTATAATACTTTCGGAGAAAATTTTGTGTTCCATTCCTATGAAAGCAACCCAGTGTATAAAAAGCTGGCGGGCACTGGTTTCATTACCGATCCGTATCCGTTTCAGTTAGGTCCCGTGATGCAGCTGACAGATGGCTCTATGCTGGTACTGAGCAATAAGTCGCTGGCAAATTACGATTTAGTGAATAAAAGCGAATACTGTTATGCCGGCACAGAAGCAGGTTTGGATGCCCCGTCACCTGAGGAACAACACCAGCAAACCGGCTTGGCCAAATGGGTAGATTTCACAACTGTTACGCTGATAGGGCAGGATAAAACAGGTGCGGTGTATTACTGTACGGGGATCAACGACTATACGAACGGCGTTACCTTCTACAAATTATATCCTAAGAAAAGCTAATAGCCTGAATAGTGAAGGGTCCTCCCGGGTTGAGATCCCCGGGAGGACTTTTTGTTTTCAGAAAGTTTTATCTTGCGTCATCTTTCTCCTATAAATCCATCATGATGATACCGATTAGCCAACTACTGCTTTTTGCATTTACTGCATTGCTCATGGTATTAGTACCGGGGCCGAATATGATTTACCTGATTTCCAGGTCTGTTACACAGGGGAAAAAGGCTGGTTTTATATCGCTTTGCGGGGTGGCCTGTGGCTTCCTGTTTCACATTACCCTGGTTTCTTTTGGGTTAACGGCAGTTTTAATGGCCGTTCCTTACGCCTATACGGTGCTAAAAATGACCGGAAGTGTATACTTGCTATACCTTGCCTGGCAAACGCTTAAACCAGGCGGAAAGGGCATGTTTGACACCGACAGGCAACTGGAGGCCGATAAGCCATTAAAGTTGTTCAGTATGGGTCTTTTTACCAATATGTTGAATCCTAAGGTAGCGGTATTTTACTTGTCGTTTTTCCCACAGTTTATAAAGCCAGAGTACGGGTCGATCCTTGCCCAGAGCTTTCTGCTGGGGCTTACACAAATACTCGTCAGCTTTACAGTTAATTTTTTCATTATATCTTCCGCCAGTCAGGTGACGCGTTGGTTTTCGGCGAATCCGAAGTGGGTACGGATGCAAAAGTGGATAATGGGCGGCGTTTTCGGCGGATTAGCCATCAAAATGGCGCTGGACAAGGGGAAATAAATCCTTGGCGGGAGCTTAAAAAAGCGTACCTTTGCCGGTTTTTCGGGGTAAGATAAATGGTAGCCTGCTCATAGTGATCAGCCTGTTTATTTTTTGAACAAATACATTATGAGTAAAATAGTTGATTACAGGAAGTTACTGGGCGTTACCAAAAC
>NZ_DATCVJ010000424.1:0-7787 GCF_036566945.1 Chitinophaga sp.
ACCATTCCAATCAATTCCGTAACTACCCGTGATGCAGATACCACCAAATCTCATGGCGATAAAAAGAAACCGGAACAGGACGATACTACGCCAGGTTCTTCTGCCAACACTAAACCTGTCGTAAATGAAGTGGTGTTTGTATTACAGAAAGATGGTACCGTGAAAATGGTGGCCGTAAAAACAGGGGTACAGGACGATGCCTGGATTCAGATCACCTCCGGTCTTAACGCTGGTGATCAGGTGATCAGCGCACCATACACCGCTATCTCCCGGTTGCTCGACAATGGGAAGAAAGTAAAGGTGGTGCCTAAAGGAGATTTATTCGAAGGACAGGCAAAATAAAGCGAATGTTGTCTTTGTCCAGGATTATACTGATTTGGATGATTTTCCAGATTTTGGTTTAAGGATTTTATAAGATTAAAAAAGATTAGCGAAGAATAATGTGGACATCCGCATTGTTCTTCGCTAATCTTTTTTAATCCGGTAAAACAAAATCTGGAAAATCATCCAAATCAGTATAATCCTGGACAAAGACAAAAATCCGCTTTCTGCCTTTTTAATTACCTTGCGTAAAAAATTGCACTGTGAGCAAGAGCATTGGTATAATTGGTAGTGGTAGCTGGGCTACTGCCCTGGCTAAAATCCTGACAGACAACGGGCATCATATTCATTGGTGGATCAGAAACGAGGATACGATCCGTCATATGCAGCAGCGGCACCATAATAAGCACTATCTCACTTCTGTATATTTCGATACCAGCCTGCTATCCCTTAGCAGTGATGTAAGAGCCGTCGTAGCAGCCTGTGATGAACTGGTGCTGGCGGTGCCTTCTGCCTTTTTGGAAGATGTACTACGCCAGTTGCCCACAGATGCGCTGGAAAATAAAAAGATCATTTCTGCCATAAAAGGACTGGTGCCCAGCAACAATGTGCTGATAGGAGAGTACCTGCATACACAATTCAATTTGCCGGCCAGCCAGTATTTCACCATTACAGGGCCTTGTCATGCAGAAGAAGTAGCCAATGAGAAATTGTCTTACCTCACCTTTTCAGGTACGCATATCGCCTCCGCACAGGCCATAGCGGATAAATTTACCGGCAGCTATCTCCAAACCATTGTAAACACCGATGTGATAGGGGTGCAACTGGCGGCGGTGTTAAAAAATATTTATGCTATGGGCGCAGGTATTGCGCACGGACAGGAATACGGCGATAACTTCATCAGTGTATTCATCGCTAATTGCTTCCGGGAAATGCAGGATTTTTTGGAGAAGTATGAAGAACAAAAAGCTGCCGTGGCAGGAACGGAGCCAATGGTGCATAATTACAGTGCCAGTGCCTATTTGGGCGATCTGTTGGTGACCTGCTATTCACTGCATAGCCGTAACCGTACTTTCGGTAATATGATCGGAAAAGGATATAGCGTTAAAGCGGCACAACTGGAGCTGAATATGATTGCAGAAGGTTATTATGCCAGCAAATGCATGCACGAAATGAACAGAAACATCGGGGCTTATATGCCTGTAGCGCAGGCAGTATATGCTATCTTATGGCAACAGGTGCATCCCTCGGAAGCATTCCTGTCGCTGGAGAAAGGCTTTATATAAAATTATTTTCTACACATAAGGGTAAATGGAATCTAGGGGAAAAAACTCCCATTATCTCCCTTCGATTCCATTTGTTGTTTATGGTTCCTAGAAAAAACTTATTTAAAAATCATCGTAGTCCTCATAGTTATCCTCTCCAATCTTCATAATCGCCCGCACATTTGGGAAGTATTGTTTAATCAGGGTCGCAATCCTGGTAAAAAGATATTCATTTAACACAGGCCCCTCGTAATATTCAATTTCATTCGTTTCATCAGAGATGATATACTCCGTAATATTTCGGTCTATAATTGCCTGAAACCTCCTTTGACGCGGCAGCTTCCGCAGATTGATTTTGGTCGGTATTCCATCTACGTTGAATGTGCATGCAATGTTTCGCATAACGACGATTTTGGGTTTAATGAGAGAACGGAATGGTTTAAGTGTAATTCACATGATAGACTCGGTGCTCATACTTCAGCTAAATTAAGCTGATATGGACAAAGAACAACATTGACCGTAATTATTGATTAAATATTGTCATTTGTGCCTGTTTAACCACCCCTTCCGGTGAATTACATTACAATTATAAAGAAATATGTTTACATGGACCGTTAATCAAATGTAAATACAGAAAAAATATATCTGTTCCGGCCTTTGTGGATAGGGGACAATAAGTGTGGAAATTATTCCACATTTTTTGACGGACAAATCCGCTGTAATCCGTCAAGGCAGGCATTGGATTGATATTTGAAACATGCAGTATCCCGTCCCGAGGATAAGGGAACTGGTTACTTGTTAACTACGTTGCATAAAATTTTTGCCATGAAGATCAGAAACTTGCTTTTTGTTACGTCTTATCCGCCTCGCGAATGCGGCATTGCTACTTTCGCACAGGACCTGGTAAATGCGATGAATAAGAATTTTGCCGGCAACCTGAATATTGAAATAGCTGCACTGGAAGAATCAGGAAAATCTGCCAACGTCAAACAAACACCCGTTACATACAGTGTTAATCCATTTGATATCGACAACTGTATTGATTTTGCTCAGAAAATAAATGAGAACGATAAAATAGACCTGGTTTGTTTTGAACACGAGTTTGGCTTGTATGGTGGTGAATACGGACATAACCTGTTAGCGATGCTTTCCTTACTGGATAAGCCTTTTGTAGTTCGCTTCCATACTGTATTACCATACCCCGATCTGAAGTGTACCAAAGTAGTAAGTCTTATCAGCGCACTGGCCGCAAAAGTAATTGTGATGACCCGCTCATCCGCAGAATTGCTGCGCGGCGTATACCATGTGCCTGCCGATAAAATTGTACACATACCACACGGCACCCACGCACACATCGTAGAAGATGTGCCAGCCCTGAAAAAACAATATCAGCTGGAAGGAAAAATGGTGCTCAGCACTTTTGGACTGCTTAGCGAAAATAAAGGCGTAGAAACCGCTATCAGGGCCATGAAAGATGTTGTAAAACAATATCCGGATGCCATCTACCTGGTACTTGGAAAAACGCATCCGGTGATATCTTCCAGAGAAGGTGAAAAATACAGGAATTCACTGGAGGACCTGGTGACAGAACTGGGACTGCAGCAGAATGTACGATTTGTCAATTCCTATCTCTCCCTGAGAACATTACTCGATTATTTATCATTAACAGACATATACCTCTTTACGTCTAAGGATCCGCATCAGGCGGTAAGCGGTACTTTCGTGTATGCCATGAGCGCAGGTTGCGCCGTTATTTCTACTTCGTTTGTGCAAGCCCGCGAAATGCTGGAAGATGGCGCTGGTTGTCTGATCGATTTCAATAACCCGGAACAACTGGCAGCAAGCGCCCTGTTATTGCTGGGAGATCCTGCACTAAGACAGCAAATGAGCCAGTCGGCCATTGAAAAAACACGCAACTCTATCTGGGAAAATGTGGCTATTGCGCACATGAGCGTGATCAGCGAAGCCCTGGCAGAAGATAAAATATTGCCAAATCTGCCACCTCCATACCTCGATCATGTCGATCGTATGACAGACGAATTTGGTATGCTGCAGTTCTCAAAACACGATGTGCCGGATCCCGAATTCGGCTACACCCTGGATGATAACGCCCGCGCACTCATTGCCATGTGTATCTATGGCAATGAACTGAAACCCAGTAGCTTCGTCAATTCATTATGCCGCAAATACATCGATTTTATAGGCCACTGCCAGAAGCCTTCCGGCAAATTCCTTAACTATGTGGATATAAACGGCGACTTCTCCAATATGAATGAAGAAGTAAACCTGGAAGACGCCAACGGCCGCGCCGTATGGGCGCTGGGCTACGCACTCTCTTCACATAGAAGTCTTCCCTTTGATGTAGTACAGGACTCATTATCACTTTTCAGACAGTGCTTTAACTGGATGGAAGCACTGCAATCACCAAGAGCCATCGCTTTTACCATTAAAGGACTGTATTACTTCCTGAACTATAAACAAGGTGGAAGAGCCGCTGAGATCTTACATATTCTGGCTGCAAAATTGTATAACCATTACAAAGACGAGGCTGATGAAAACTGGCATTGGTATGAATCTTACCTGACATACGGTAATGCAGTGCTGCCCGAAGCAATGATGATGGCATACCACGTAACAGGAATAGAAGGATACCGCAAAACAGCTGAAGACAGTTTGACGTTCCTTTGCAGCAAAACCTTTACAGATAGCCATATGAAGGTCATCAGCAATAAAACATGGTATCATAAACACACCAACCAGCAACCAGAAGATGGAGGCGAACAATCCATCGAAGTAGCTTACACCATGTTGGCAATGAATACGTTTTATAACATCACAAAAAATAAATCATACCTGGAAAAAATGCGTTTGGCATTTAGTTGGTATTTAGGCAATAACCACCTGAAACAACTGGTATATAATCCGCTAACCTACGGTTGCTACGATGGCCTGGAGAAAAACAATATAAACCAGAACCAGGGCGCTGAATCTACCGTGTGTTATCTGATAGCCAGACTTTTGATGGAACAATGGAATAAACATAAGTATGTTACAACGAAACAAAATAGCCTGGAGCCTGTCCGACTCGGCTTCAACTGATAGCACAATGAAATATCCCAGCATTCTTATAATAGATGACGAACCGGATATTTGCAGACTATTGCAACTTACACTCGTGCGTCATGGATATACCGTAAAGTATGTACATGAATTAGGTGAAGGCATGCAGGCCATCTTCAAACATCAGCCGGACCTGCTTTTCCTGGATATCCATCTGCCAGATGGATCCGGACTCGAAGCACTACCGGTTATAAAGGCGAAATGTCCCACTTTACCTGTCATCACCATCAGCGCATATGACAACGCAATGGAGAAACAAACTGCCCTGAAGGCAGGAGCTGCTTTCTTCCTGGCTAAACCTTTTAGCGTAAAACATGTTGATGAACTAATAGACACAATTAAAAGCTAGGTGCCTCTTAGTATTATTAGTAATTTTAACTAAGCTTTTCTGTTGCCAATTACCACATATTAAAGAAGTATGAAAAATATTCTGATCATAGACGATGAAATTAATATCTGTACACTCCTGAGTAAGTTTCTCGGGAAACATGGATTTGATGTGGATACTACCATGACAGGTAGTGCTGCACTGAAAATGATGAAAGAGAAAACCTATGACCTGGTACTTTGCGATTACAGGCTGAAAGATACTGACGGCGCACAACTGCTGCAGGATATCCGTCAGATCAATCCTGCTACTATCGTGATCATTATCACCGGTTATACCGACGTGAGAGTGGCCGTGGAAATGGTGAAAAACGGTGCTTACGATTATTTATCCAAGCCACTGTACCCTGATGAAATCCTGAGCCTTGTGCATAAAGCCTTTGCACATAAGGAATCCGAACAGGAAAGACAAGCGGTAAGGCCCGTGGAATCCGGTAGTGAACCAGAAGTAAGGGAAACACTATTATCCCGAAACCAGAATGATAAGAACGACAAATATGTATACGGTGAAAGTGAAGGCGCGAAAGAATTAATCCGACAGATTAAACTCGTTGCCCCCACCGATTACAGTGTGATTATTTTTGGTGAAACCGGTACCGGTAAAGAATCTGTTGCACATTTAATACATCACCACAGCAAAAGAAATCAGCAACCCTTCGTGGCACTGGACTGCGGAAGTTTGTCGAAAGAACTGGCGGCCAGCGAATTATTTGGTCATGAAAAAGGTTCCTTTACAGGAGCTATCAATACCAAAATTGGCGCCTTCGAACAGGCACAGGGCGGAACACTTTTCCTCGATGAAATCTCTAACTTATCTTACGATATTCAGGTAGCGCTCCTGCGCGTACTGCAGGAAAAAGTAATACGCAGAGTAGGTAGCCTGAAAGAAATTCCAATCGATGTACGCATCATTGTAGCTTCCAATGAAAAGCTCTCTGAGTCAGTACAGCGTGGCAAATTCAGAGAAGACCTGTTCCATCGCCTGAACGAGTTTACGATCTATATTCCGCCGCTGAGAGAACGTCGCGATGACTTGCCTTTATTTACTACTTCTTTCGTAAATCAGGTAGAAAGAGAACTGGATAAATCCTGCGGGAAAATTTCTTCCGAAGTATGGGATTGTTTCAAACAATACAACTGGCCAGGTAATATCCGCGAACTGAAAAACGTCATCAGACGAGCCTGTTTGCTGACACCGGAAATGGAAGATATTACCATGTCCGCCCTGCCGCTGGAAATGAAAGAATCATTTGCACAGGCCCCGGAGGAAATACATATATCCGGTGAACTGGCACTTTTATCTAACGATAATGACCTGAAAACAGTGGCCTTGCAGGCAGAATATAATAAGATTATTAACGTGCTGAAAGAAGTGAAGTATAATAAAACAAAGGCAGCACAGGTATTGAATATAGACCGCAAAACATTGTATAACAAATTGCGGTTGCTGAATATAAACTATTAGGAGAATTACGAATTACGAATTACGGATTTGTGGGTAGATGTCCGCGTTTACTATCTCTGCGCAAATTCGTAATTCGTAATTCGTAATTCGTAATTCTTCCCTACGCCGTAGGCAACGCAATGGTAAACACACTTCCTTTTCCCGTTTCACTATCTACGTGTATTGTTCCTTTGTGATTTAAAAGAATATTTTGAGTGCTGGTTAGCCCAAGACCAGTGCCTTTCGCCTTACTGGTATAGAAAGGATCAAACAACCTGGAAAGCTTCTCTTCCGGAATCCCCATTCCATTATCTCCGATCATTAATTTTGCTTTATCATTACTACGTACGCTCGTAATCGTTAGTATACCTTTTCCGGGCACCATGGCTTCAATAGCATTGATAATAATGTTAAGAAATGCAATCACCACTTTTTCCTCATCTGCGCTTACCATGATATCCGGTGATACCAGGTTTCTCACTACCTGGATTTCGTTCAGCTGCAAACGGTCCTGCGCCAGGGCCAATGCTTTTTCTACCAGTTCGTTGATGCCGTAATTATCTATATGTAGTTCTATCATACGGGTGCTGTGCAGCAGTTCCGTAATCAGTTGATTAATGCGGGTGCAGTTACGCTCAATAATATCTGTATACAGGAGTGCATCTTCATTTGCCACCACCTCCTCTTCTTCTTTAAACTGGCTCACTGCCAGCAATATATTGGTCAGCGGATTTCTTACTTCATGGGCGATCACCCTGGCAATACGTCCGGTGATCACAAATTTTTCCTGGTGCTGCTTCTCCTGCTCTTCTCGTTTTTTATCCGTGATATCCTGTATCACACAAAGAAATATTTGTGCAGCTTCGTCTAGCGTAACAGCATTGATGAGTACCACCAGCTTTTTATTCCCGGCAGTTTTAAATTCATATTCCTGGCTTGCGGGCAAGCTGTTGTTGCCAATGTTATGGAGGAAGTGGTCGCTTTGTTCCGTAGACATGAAAAGGTCCCGCAGGTGTAATCGCAGCATTTGCTCCCTGTTGTACTGAAGGGTTCTCAGTGCGGCAGGATTGGCGTCTATGATATTTCGCTCTCCGTCTGCCAGTACAATCAGGTCATGTGCTTTTTCAAAGATGCCATAGTATTTTTTCTCACTATCCTCAATGGAACGGCGATGCATATACTCATCTACCGCGTAGCGAATAGATCGTTCCAGCAAATCGGCGGTAATTTCCCCTTTTACCAGGTAGTCG
>NZ_DATCVJ010000425.1:0-15738 GCF_036566945.1 Chitinophaga sp.
GCAGATCTTTGATCCGAAGAATATATTAAACCGGGGTAAAATTTTTGATTGTTAAACTTTTCTTCCGGGAAATAGTTAAACTTAATAAATCTGAACATGAAACGTTTATTGATATGTTTTTTCTTCCTGGCTGCTGTGCAGATGGCGCATGCCCAATACTATAAAACAGATACGCTTACGCATAAAGGATTTGATCCTTCTAAGCTGATACTGGGAGGTTCTCTGGGAGTAGTGTTTGGAGATTATACCAATGTAGACATTTCTCCGCTGGTGGGTTACCGTTTCACACAATACATCGCTGCGGGTCTTAATGTAAACGCGCAGTACGGACAATACAGATCCCGTGATTATTATACCGGTGTAACCAGTCAGCGTGATAAGTATACCATTTTTGGTGGTGGTGTATGGGGGCGTGTATATCCGCTACCTATGCTGTTTGTACATATTCAGCCGGAATATAATTTCATCTCACAGTCCACAACTTATTATTCAGGTAATAACAATGATGAAAAACAAACCTTTAAATCCAATTATGGGGTTCCCAGCTTACTGATAGGTGCTGGTTATACGCAAAGCGTTGGGGGAAGAGTAGGTATTGGCATTTCAATTTTGTATGACGTATTGCAGGATAACCGTTCTCCTTATAATAATAGCCTGATATACAGATTGGGTGCGGGTATAGGATTTTAAATAATATCACATTTTACTGAGTTTTCAGGTAGACATATTACTGATAAAGCCGGATCATTTGTTCAACAGATGATCCGGCTTTCTTTTTTGGTGGCGGGTATCTTGCGGCAATATTATCCGCATGTTAAATGTTTATAAATGCTAAACTTTATTTACTGGCCATCCTATCTTTGCGGCATATTAATAATCTGGCAAGATGGGAATAGCATTAGTTGTTTTTGACATTGCGGGTACTACCCTGCATGATGAGTCCAATGTGGCGAAAGTATTACAGCAAACCGTTCAGCTGGCGGGCGTTTCTGTAACTGTAGAGGAAGTAAATGAAGTAATGGGATATGCTAAGCCATATGCCATCCGTTACCTGTTGCAGCAAAAACAGGATAGCCGTTATAGTGACGATGCATTTATCAGTCAGTTGCATGGTCGTTTTGTGGAAGATATGAAATCATATTATGCGACCAATCCTGCTGTACGTGAAAAAGAAGGGGTATCCGCCGTATTTACCGAGTTAAAAGCAAAGGGTATCAAAGTGGCGCTGGATACAGGTTTTGATCGTGCTATTACCGATGTAATCCTGGAGCGGGTAGGCTGGCAGAAAAACGGATTGATAGATGCCGTAGCCACCAGTGATGAGGTGCCTTTTGGTCGTCCTTATCCGTATATGATTTACCGGATTATGGAAGAACTGGAAATTCGCAGTATACAGTCGGTCGCTAAAACCGGTGATACCATTTCTGACCTGGAAGAAGGCACCAACGCAGGATGCCGTTATGTGATAGGTGTTACCACCGGCGCCTATACCCGCGAAGAACTGGAAAAAGGTCCGCACACACATTTAGTGGCTACACTGGATGAACTGCTCTCCATTTTTTAATACTATACATTTTTCATAGCATGCAACAACAACAGGCAGATGTAGCTGTAATAGGCGCTGGTATTGTGGGTTTAGCAATGGCTTACCACCTGGCAGCGAAGGGAAAAAAAGTCGTTTTATTTGAACGGAACAGTAAAGCCATCAGTGCCTCGATCCGTAACTTCGGGCTGGTATGGCCAGTAGGACAAACCGCCGGAAAAATGTATGACCGCGCTATGCGTAGCCGGGCTACCTGGAAAGAGCTGGCCGCGGCCACCGGCCTGCAATGCCAGGAAACAGGCTCCTTGCACCTGGCCTATGAAAAAGATGAACTGGCCGTGCTGGAAGAATTTGCACAGGCAGCTCCCGGCAATGGTTACAACGTGGAATTGCTGACAGCTGCTCAGATAGGGAAATATACACAGGCGGTTAAAACGGCCGGATTAAAAGGCGCCATGTGGAGCTCTTCTGAAATGACCGTCAACCCGCGTCAGGCCAGTGCTGCCATCGCCAGGCACCTCGAAGAAAAAATGAATGTGACCATTCGTTTTAGTACCGCTGTAAATGGCATCAATATGCCCTACATCGAAACACGGGAAGAAAAATGGAAAGTAGCCGAAGTGTTTGTATGTAGTGGCGCCGACTTTGAAACGCTTTATCCTGCTGAGTTTGCGGCAGCGCCGTTGAAAAAGTGCAAACTGCAAATGATGCGTACCATTCCTCAACCAGGCAACTGGCAACTGGGGCCGGCACTGTGCGCAGGATTAACCCTGGCGCATTATTCCGCGTTTGATAGCTGTGAAGCATTGGTGCCACTGAAGCAACGATTTGCCGAAGAAATGCCCGAGTATGTGAAATGGGGTATTCATTTGCTGATTTCTCAGAATGGCGCCGGTGAACTCTCTATCGGTGATTCTCATGAATATGGTCCGGATTTCGAACCATTTGATAAAGCATTTATCAATGACCTGATCCTGAAATATATGCATACCTTCCTGCAGGCGCCTACCTATACTATACAGGAACAATGGCATGGCATCTATCCAAAATTGACCAATGGAGAAATGGACCTGGTATTTTCTCCTGAAAAGAATGTAACGATCGTAAATGGAATGGGCGGTGCCGGAATGACGTTGTCGTTTGGACTGGCGCAGGAAATTGTAGCATAAAGCATAAAGCATAAAGCTATTGTAGCAAATGAACTGAGCGGGTATTGACTCCTTTTATCGCCCTTTGTCCTTCGCCTCAATAGCTTTTTGCTTTATGCTTTTAGCTTTCTGCTTCCCCAAAAGCAATCGGTTGTTACTTTGCGTACGCTGGATAAATTTAAATTAGGTTATTGCTCAAATAATTAATAAATTAAATTCAGATTAAGCGTTATGAGAACACCTGTTGATTAAAACGATAGTAGCACTCGAATCATTTTCAACAATATTTATTTTTAATTGCCAGCATTAGCAACGTTTCTGCGGCGGTGTTTTTTAAACATCGCTGCACGTTCATAACGTGTTAAATGTAAAGCAGGTTTCTTTATAGTTACCTGCTTTTTTGTTTTTAATGCAGCGCCTGTAAGCCAATTATTATATAAATTACATTATTCCACGTGCATGCAGGTGGAAGGTGTTTTATGGTATAATAAAAAGTAATCGCATGAACAGCAGTATAAAGAATCTTAAAGAAAGGGACTGGACGGAAACGAGGGCGCATTCCAGCTGGCAGATATTCAAAATTATGGCCGAGTTTGTTGAGGGCTTTGAGAAGCTGGCAAAAATAGGTCCCTGTATATCCATATTTGGTTCAGCACGTACAAAGCCGGGCAACCGTTATTATGATCTGGCCCAGGAAATATCCACAAAACTGGCCGAAGAGGGCTTCGGTATTATTACCGGTGGCGGCCCCGGTGTAATGGAAGCAGCCAACAAAGGCGCACAGGCTGCACACGGAAAGTCAGTGGGAGCCAACATCTCTCTCCCGCACGAACAACACCCGAATGTGTTTATTGACCCGGAAAACAGCCTGCACTTCGACTATTTCTTCGTTCGAAAAGTAATGTTCACCAAATACTCCCAGGGATTTGTGATGATGCCAGGCGGTTTTGGTACCATGGATGAATTTTTCGAGGTAGCCACCCTGATTCAAACCCGGAAAATGGAAGAAACCCCGATGGTGCTGGTAGGCCGTGAGTATTGGAGCGGCTTGCTGGACTGGATACGCAACGTGATGATGGAAAAAGAAAGCAATATTAATCCACAGGACCTCGATCTGCTGCAATTGTTTGATACAGCAGAAGAAGTAGTGGAATACTTCCGCGTTTTCTATACAACCAATAAATTAAGACCAAACTTCTGATAGCAGCTTAAAGCTCAAAGCTCAAAGCTCAAAGCTCAAAGCTTAAAGCAGAAAGCAAAAAGCTATTATAGCGGATGACTAACCTGTATGGGTATCCGCAATAATAGCTTTTTGCTTTATTCTTTTAGCCAGAATAAAAACCAGGTAGGTAACGTTTATGTATATATTAAGCGGTCATTCCAGATAATCATCCGCAGTAATAGCTTTCAGCTTTTTGCTTTCAGCCTTCTGCTTTTTCCTTAGCTTTGCAGAAATTCTAATATTTTAATATATGGAGCTCATCCCGGTAGCAGTAGAGGCATATGCAGAAAAATATACCAGCCCGGAAAGTGAACTGATGTATCAGTTGAACCGGGAAACATATCTGAAAGTAGCGCTGCCTCATATGTTAAGCGGGCAGGTACAGGGAAAATTTCTGAGTATGATGAGTCATATGATTCAACCACGCCGCATCCTGGAACTGGGCACGTATACCGGATATTCTGCGATTTGCCTGGCTGCCGGTCTTACCACAGACGGCATTTTGCATACAGTAGATATCAATGAAGAACTGGAAACCCTTTGTCATACATATTTTAAGGCAAGTGGACAAGCAGATAAAATAAAGATGCACATAGGAAAAGCGGCCGATATCATTGAACAACTGGATGAAATATTTGACCTGGTGTTTATTGATGCAGACAAGTCGGGCTATGAGCATTATTACGACCAGGTATGGGATAAATTACGTCCTGGCGGATTTATCCTGGCAGACAATGTACTGTATCATGGACAGGTGCTGGCCCCCGAAAATGAGCAGGGCCGCCAGGCGAAGGCTATGGTCCGTTTTTGTGAGAAAGTGTTGGCGGATGATCGTGCGGAACAAGTATTACTCACCATCCGTGATGGTGTCCTGATGATCAGGAAGAAATAAATTGCCCATTAAATCCGAAAATACATGCAAGTAAGAAAATTCTTATTGGTAGTCAGTTTTCTTATTGGCTTCGTTTCCATGCTGCAGGGTCAGTCTATGACCACTCCGCAGTATATTGCCACCTATAAAAACTTAGCCATTGAGGAAATGCGCCGTTCCGGCGTGCCCGCCGCCATTAAACTGGCGCAGGGTATTATAGAAACACAGTCAGGCAACGGCACCTTGTGTTTACAATCTAATAACCACTTTGGTATTAAATGTAAGAATACCTGGACCGGCAAAACGATTAAATACGATGATGACGCCGCCCAGGAGTGCTTCCGGGTATATGAAACAGCGCGCGATTCCTATCGGGATCATTCCGATTTTCTCCATAATAACCCCCGTTATGCTTTTCTTTTCCAATTTGATGGAGATGATTATAAATCCTGGGCATTTGGATTGAAACAGGCCGGATATGCTACTAATAAAACCTACCCACAGCAGCTGATCAAGGTTATTGAAGACTATAACCTGCAGCAATATACGTTGATTGCTATGGGGAAAGCTGCGCCTGGCAGCGCTGATGTAGCGATAGATAAAACACTGTATGATGAGGTAACTCCTAAACAGGAAAGCAAGGCATCTTCCGGAAAAAGTAATCGCACGAAGCCGGTAGCCGGTAATTATCCGAAAGGCATATTTGAAATCAATGGCCATAAAGCCGTTTATGTAAAGGCCGGCACTTCCCTGATCCAGGTGGCCGATCAGCGTAATATGCGCCTCCGCAAACTGGTTCGCTACAATGATCTGGAAAATGATAATCCGCCTGCAAAGGACATGATCATCTTCCTCCAAAAGAAAAGTAAGCGGGGTAGTAAAGAATTTCATCCGGTAGTCAATGGTGAAACCATGCATGATGTAGCCCAGGCAGAAGGGATACAACTCAGATGGCTGCGCCGTCGTAATAAAATGAATGAAGGAGAAGAGCCCGCCGCCGGACAGCGGTTAACATTGGATGGTTTTGCCAGCAATGCGCCTCGCTTAGCCAAAAATACCAGGGTAGTGAAAGATGAAGACCAGGAACCGCCGGAAGATTTTTCTCCGCGTAAGGCCCTGGAAGGCATGAAAGAAGAAGTGGCCAAAAATGCTTCCGGCCCTACAGCAGTACCGGAAACCAAACCAGCCCAGCAGCCTAAGGGCGGTGTACCGGTAGCCATGATAGAAGACCTGAAGAAAGTAGGAGATGTAACTACTTCCGGTAGCACCGCTACTCCCAAGGCTTCTATGCCACAACCAGCGCCAGCTCCGGCTACGCCTAAACCAGCCCCTGCACCTGTGCAGAAGGCAGGATCACAGTACCATGATGTGCAACCCAAGGAAACATTGTATGGTATTGCCAAAATGTATAACAAGTCAGTTACACAAATACAGGAATGGAATAATTTGCAGGGCTTCGATATCAAAATCGGACAGCGTCTGTTGGTGAATAAATAAGCAGTGATCTTTTTCCGCTTATAATTGTTAAATAAGGAAATGTTGAAGTATTATGTCGGTAATTAAGGTGCATGACAAGCAGTTCCAGCCCTATATTGGTGCTACTGAACTGCAGCAGCGTATTAAGGAAATGGCGGAGCAAATGAATAAAGATCTGGAGGGAGAACGCCCTTTGTTTATTGCTATTCTGAATGGCTCATTTATGTTTGCCGCAGATATGTTTAAGCACCTCACTATTGAGGCGGAGATTTCCTTTATTAAACTGGCCTCTTATAAAGGGACCAAATCAACCGGTAACGTAGTGCAGGCCATCGGTTTGGACGAAGATCTCTTTGGCCGCACCGTGGTAATCCTGGAAGATATTGTGGATACCGGTAAAACCATGAGTCAGTTTCTCCCGCAGCTGGAACATCAGCAGCCTAAAAAACTGATTGTAGCTTCCCTGCTCACTAAGCCGGAAGCTATGGTACATCCTATTAAAATTGATTACCTGGGCTTCTCTGTTCCCGATAAGTTCCTGTTGGGATATGGCCTCGACTATGATGGCCTGGGTAGAAATCTGCCGGCTATTTATCAGTTGGTTGAGTAGTGGCACGCAAAGGAGCAAAGCAGTTAAGCAGCAAAGAAATAAAATAATAATCTTTGCTGCTTAGCTGCTTTGCTCCTTTGCGTGAAAAAAAATCGTATATTAATACATGCCGAAGTTCCTTTTACTCTTGTTATTTTGGGGTAATGGGCTGCAAGCGCAAACATTCTGGGTATCGGGAGCGGTCGAAGACAGTATATCACACCGCCCCGTTTCCGGCGTACAGGTGAAGGTGATGGATGACACAACCCATGTGATCACAAACGCTTTCGGTCTTTTTAAAATTGTAATCCCCGCGGCTACCGCCAAATTATTGCTCACACAAAACGGTTATCTGCCCAAAGAGATAACGGTGAGTAAATCCGACAGACTACTAATAACGTTATCGCCTGTACGAAAAGATACGGACCCCATTGCCATGGCCAAAGCCAGGTCTAAAATGCTGCATAGCAGCAATCCGAATTATGGGAATACCAGCATGGGGACTCACTCGTTTTACAATGAAACTTACGGGGCTACCTACGAAAATAAATTTGTCCGGACAGACAGTCATCCTTTATCCACCTTCGCCATTGATGTAGACAGAGCTGCCTATAGTAATATCCGTCGCTTCCTGCGGCTGAAAGAGCCGGTGCCGGTAGATGCCGTACGGATTGAGGAAATGATCAATTACTTTCATTACGATTATCCGTTGCCGTTAGCCGGGCAGAGTATGGCCCTGTACAGTCATTACACTACCTGTCCCTGGGAAAAAAGTCATCGGTTGTTGCAGATTGCTATCAGGGCACGTGCACTGGAAACAGACAGTTTCCCCGCCAGTAACCTCGTTTTCCTCATAGATGTTTCGGGTTCCATGGGTACGCCCAATAAATTACCTTTATTGCAGGCTGCCTTTCGCATATTGGTCAATAACCTTCGCCCGGCAGATAAAGTAGCCATCGTAGCCTATGCAGGGCAGCCAGGTGTTATTTTGCCGGCTACCGCCGGCGATCAGAAAGAGAAAATTCTTAATGCCATTGATAACCTGAATGCCGGTGGATCTACCGCTGGCGAAGCCGCTATAAAAATGGCATACCACATCGCCACACAACAATATATTCCCGGTGGCAATAACCGCGTGATACTGGCCACCGACGGCGATTTCAACGTAGGACTCAGCAGTGATGAGGAAATGGAACAACTGATCCTGCAGCAAAAGCAAAGCGGCGTACTCCTCACCTGTCTGGGATTTGGGATGAAAAATTATAAAGACTCCAAGCTGCAATCCCTGTCCAGCAAAGGGAATGGTAATTTTGCCTACATAGATGATCTGGAAGAAGCCAATAAAATATTTGCCCGTGAATTCGGCAGTACCCTGTTTACGATTGCCCGCGATGTACAATCAGAAGTACAGTTTAACCCGGCGCTGGTGAAATCGTATAGGCTTATTGGTTATGAAAATAAAATACTGCCGGCAGACACGACGATCAAAAGTGAATACAGTGGAGGAGTGATCGGCAGCGGGCATTGCTCCGTAGCGTTGTATGAAATTGTGCCGGATGAAGCAGTAGCAACGGATACAATACTGGCCCATGTGAGCATCACTTATCGCGATCCGCAGGATACGGTGGTAAAGTACTTACCCGGCATTATTCCTGCGGACCTGGAAAAATTTGATGACGCATCCGATGATTGCCGCTTTGCAACGGCAGTTGCTTTATTTGGTATGGTATTGCGTAAATCGTCGTACTGTGGTACCGGCAATGCAGACATGGTGCTGCAAATTGCACGTAATGCCCTCGGTGATGACAATGGTCATTACCGGGAGGAGTTTTTAAAGATGATAAAGATGGCGCGTAAAGGAAAGCATTAGCACCTTATTTTATCAACCGATAGCACTTCCTGATTAACTTCTGCTGAAAATCAAAAGGGAGGGTTTGATTGGTAATATCCTTGATACTGGCGGCATTGATTTTCTCCGTTTCCATTACAAACCTGCGATAGTTATTACTGAAATACACGACGCCATCTTTTTTGGTGGCGAGCAATACTTTATTGAGCATATCCGCGTGATCCCGTTGTACATCCAGGAAATCCTTCATCCGTTTGCTGTTGGAAAACGTAGGCGGATCTATGATCACGAGATCGTAGGTATTTAGTTTCAGTGTATCGAGATACTGGAGTACATCTGCATGTACAAAAGTATGTTTGGGATTATCGAATCCGTTGAGGCGCATATTTTCTTCTGCCCACGACAGGTAGGTTTTAGAAAGATCTACGGACGTTACTTCTGCGGCGCCACCAGCGGCTGCATACACGGAGAATGATCCGGTATAGCAGAAAAGGTTCAATACTTTTTTATCTTTTACTTCTTCCCTGACCATACCGCGTGTGATGCGATGGTCGAGGAATAAGCCGGTATCGAGGTAATCAGAGAGATTTACTTTAAATTGAAGTCCGGCTTCATAGGCAGTCATGATATGACTTTCCAGGCTGAGTTTTTCGTACTGACTTTTCCTGTTTTCTTTGCGTTGCCGTTGTTTCACCCAAATTTTGTTGGGAGGTACTTCCAATACTTTGCTGATCAGTTCCAGGCAGGTGTCGAGCCAGTCTTCGTGGGCATCTTCTTCCATGCCGTGTTTACGGTTGTATTCTGCAATGTACACATGATCTTCATACATTTCAATGCTGAAGGGAAACTCAGGGATATCGTCATCATATACCCGGTAGCAGGTAATATTTTGCCGTCTGGCCAGTTTGGAAATATGCCGGAATACTTTCGTGAGCCGGTTTTCGAACATTTGCAATTTGGAATCCATGGTTTCGGTTGTATGAAAGCAGAAGGCTGAAAGCATAAAGCTGAAAGCTATTTTAGCGAAGACATTAGCGTATACCGAAATAGTTATTCGCTCTTATCTTCGCTAAAATAGCTTTCAGCTTTATGCTTTCAGCTTTCCGCTCAGCTAAAAATATCCCTTACTTTCTCAAAAAATCCTTTTTCGGATTTTTCAGGATTAGGTTTAAAGTTATCGGAAGACTGTAATCTATCGAGCATTTCTTTTTCTTCTGCGGTCACTGTTTGTGGTGTCCATACATTCACATGAATCAGCTGATCGCCTTTTTCATAGGAATTAACAGAAGGGAATCCTTTGCCTTTCAGTCGGAATATTTTACCGCTTTGAGTACCGGCTGGGATTTTTATTTTGGCTTTACCGTCAATGGTAGGTACTTCCAGGGAGGTACCGTATACTGCATCCGGGAAAGAGATGTGCAGATCGTAAGCTACGTTGAGTCCATCGCGTTGGAGTTCTGCATGTGGTTCTTCCTCGATGAGGATGAGCAGATCGCCGGGGGCGCCGCCTCTTTCACCTGCATTACCTTTTCCGCTCATGCTCAGTTGCATGCCTTCCTGTACGCCTGCCGGGATGTCGATGCTTACCATTTCTTCGCCATACATGCGACCTTCACCTTTACAGTGACCGCATTTGCTGGTGATGATCTGGCCTTCACCATGACAGGTAGGACAGGTAGTAACGGTTTGCATTTGTCCGAGGAAAGTTTGGGTTACTTTCCTTACCTGGCCGGAACCGCCGCAGGTGTTACATGACTGGAATGCGTTTTTATCTTTAGCACCCAGGCCGCCGCAATGTTGGCAGGGTACATATTTTTTTACTTTTATTTTTTTGTTGGCACCTTTAGCGATTTCTTCATAGGTGAGACGGATTTTTACCCGGAGGTTTGAACCACGCGTGCCACGTCCACGGCGGTTTCCACCACCGCCACGAGCGCCACCGCCGCCAAAAAAGCTTCCGAAAATATCGTCGCTACCAAAAATGTCACCGAAGTTGGAGAAGATGTCATCCATGTTCATACCACCACCACCGTATCCACCGCCACCACGGTTGCCATTCATGCCTGCATGGCCAAAACGATCGTATTGCGCCCTTTTATCAGGATCGCTTAATACTTCATAAGCTTCAGCTGCTTCTTTGAATTTATCTTCCGCCTCTTTGTTGTTCGGGTTGCGGTCAGGGTGAAACTGCATGGCCACCTTACGGTAAGCCTTTTTAATCTCATCCTGAGAGGCTGATTTGGTAACAACCAGTATTTCGTAATAATCTCTCTTGGTAGACATTATAAAAATCACTTAATGCTGGTGCAGGCACCAGCTTTTTGTTTCGGTAAAAAAAATTGTTTTACGTCAGCTTTGCATAGGCAATCATTAGAGATTATGCCACATCGTCATTTTATTTGCCCACAATTACCTTAGCATGACGTATTAATTTGTCATTCAGGTAATAACCAGGCTGCAATACATCTACTACCATTCCTACCAATTCTGGTGTGGGAGCAGGTATTTCCGTAATTGCTTCCTGTAAATCCGGATCAAATGAGGTGTGGATACTCTCCATTGGCTTCAGTCCTTTTGCTTGCAGGGTTGTCTTCAGTTTATTAAACACCAGCAGGATGCCGTCTTTAACAGCAGCAAAGTCTGTAGCGTTTTCTAATTGTTTGGAAGCCCGCTCGCTATCGTCCAGTACATCCAGCAAAGATATGATAACTTCTTTACTGGCAGTTTGCATAAGTTCTATACGTTCCCTGGCAGTACGTTTGCGATAGTTGTCAAATTCTGCCTGCAGTCTGAGGTATTTATCCCGTATTTCGTTTACTTCCTGTTCTTTCTTCTCCAGCTCTGTCACTTCATCTGACTCATTATTCGTATTTGAACTATCGCTTATATTTTCTTCTGGCATGCCTTTTTCGTTTTCGCTACCAGTGTTAGCCTGTCCGTTTGTCTGCATGTCTTTTTCGTTTTCTGTCATAATAAGTAATAATTGTCTGCGAGGGTAAGCAGTCAATTTCTTTGCCAACAGCGGGTTAGCCGACAAAAAGGCAGAATTGCAGCTATGCTAACCGCTAAATAGCTACCTTTGCCCCTCGAAATACAATAAATGACTAAAGTTTTTTTAAAGAAACAGATACAAAACAGGGTATTACAAGGGCATCCCTGGATTTTTGGCAACGAAGTAGCCGAAATAAAAGGAGATGTAAATGCCGGTGATATTGTAGATGTATATACGCATAAAGGTTTTTTCCTGGGTCGTGGTTATATAAATCCTCAATCCCAGATACTGGTACGCCTGCTGACCCGAGATAAGAGCGAAGAAATAAATCCGGAATTCTTTTACCGCCGCCTGTTGAAATGCTGGGAATACCGGCAGAAGCTGGGCTATGTGGAAAACTGCCGCCTGGTATATGGTGAAGCAGATGACATGCCTGCACTGGTGATCGATAAGTTCAATGATTACTTCGTTATCCAAACGCTGGCCCTGGGCATGGAAAAATGGAAAGATGCTATCGTAGATGCTATCAACCGCATTTTTTCACCAAAAGGTATTTACGAAAGGAATGACGTGCCGGTAAGAGAACTCGAAGGAATGACCCAGCAAAAGGGCTTCCTGAGTGCCCCTTTCGATACCAATCTTATTATAAATGAAAACGGCCTCAAATTTCATGTGGATATTGTAAATGGCCAGAAGACCGGCTATTTCCTGGATCAACAGGATAACCGTCGTGAAATTAAGCATATCGTGAAAGGCGCAGATGTAATGGAAGCTTTCTGTTATACGGGTACTTTCTCCTGTCATGCCGGATTTTATGGCGCTAAAAGTGTACTGGGACTGGATATTTCAGAAACAGCTGTTGCGACTGCCCGCAGAAATGCGGAACTCAACGGACTGCAGGATATCTGCCAGTTTCAGGCGGTAAATGCATTTGATCAGTTGAAACAATGGACCCGGGAAGAAAAGAAATTTGATGTAGTGATATTGGATCCTCCCGCTTTCACCAAGAGTCGCGAAAACATTTCTAAAGCAGTAACCGGCTATAAAGAAATTAATCTGCGTGGTATGAAGCTGCTGAAGCCAGGCGGATTCCTGGTAACAGCCTCCTGCACCAACCTCGTATCACCGGATTTGTTTCTGCAAACTATTGATGCAGCTGCCAGAGATGCAAAGAAAAGATTGCGTCAGGTGACCTTCCAGACGCAGGCACAGGATCATCCTATTTTGAGAAATATTGAGAATACTACTTACCTGAAGTTCCTGATCGTGGAAGTAGCCTGATCAACTTTCAGTATAAGATAAAAAGGAAAAGTCACGATGTAAATCGTGACTTTTCCTTTTTTATTTTGATGCCAGATGTAACTATTTAACGACGTTGAATTTTCCTGACTCTATCAGGTTCCCCCGCTGATCACGCAACTGAAAAATATAAATACCATTATAGTAATTATCTAAATTCATTGTGGTACGTGCGCCTACACCTTTCAACTGATCTATTTTCTTTCCTAAAAAATTATATACAATAAGATCATACACCTGATCGTTATTGTGTTGTTGAATGACGAAATTGATATTAGTAGTAGCAGGATTAGGGTACAACTTCACTATCTTACTCGCGTTTTTAACACCCCCATCCTGAGCTGGTTGGGATTTTTCGCTTTGAGCCTTGCCAACTAATGAAAGCAAGCTGAAAACCGTTATGAGAATTAGGGTAGAGGTTTTCCACATAGTATTATAAAAATAAAGTTTTTTTCAAATATTTCCTAATTTTTGTTTGATAAATTCAGCTCATCTAAGTGCTATTGTCCTACATAAAAATAACAAACCACCTGCCATTTTGTTAGCATTTCCCCGATTTTTATGTAAATTTTAACGCTTGACAACTTTTTTTATAAACATTTGATTATCATTCATTTAAAATCTGGGACAGTTCACACTCTCCAGCGTTGAGTTCCGACTGTTCAAAAATCCCTTGAAAACCAGCGATATTTCGAAGCCACCGAATGTCTGACTGGCGGTTCTCAGTTTCGAAATATTGGTATCATAGCTCATAGCGACCTCATACTTATCCATATCTATTTTAATAGTAGGAATAATGGCATCGTTCCATCTGAGGAAGAGACCGCCATAAATAGCCCTGGTTGATTCTAATCCCTGGTCCATGAGACCATACCCTATCAAAGCACCACCGATGTATTCAGAATAACTGCCCTGATGAAGCTGGTTGTAGTGAGCAATCACCTTTACCCTTTCATCTACGGGAATGGTAATACCAGCATTGAAAGTCAGCTTGGGTTGCAGCTCAATGTTCTGATCCCCGTAGAAAGAGATTTTAGCCCGGTTAAAATGGAAAAAGCCAGCTCCTATAAAGTAATTCACATCTTCTCCGATTACACTGTTATAACTCAGGCCCACACCGGCATCCAGGTAGCTATAGCCTTTGAAGGCCAGCTTACCTTCTTCCCCGGTAGGCGCCGCTGGATCAAAACGACCGCTGGTATATTGGTTGTTGAAGGTCATATTGGTCGGATCAAACTGACGCTGCACTAAACCTCCCATAAAGCCTAAAGACAGAAAACTACTTTTATCTTCATTGAGTGATTTATGATAGTTGATCGCCGGAAAGATTTGCGTGGACTGTAATTTGGACGTACCTGCCCGGTCGTACGTGAGCTGCAGCCCTGTGGTTACGTAGTCATTGCTACGACCTACCGGGAATTTAATTTCACCACTCACGGTGCCTGTCTGGTAAGGAACAGTGACACTGTTCCATTGATTACGGTAAACAGCCTGCACGCGCACATCTCCGTTGAAAATACCTATCAGCGCAGGGTTGCGTAGTATAGGTGTTTCATAGAACTGTGAGAGGTGTATATCCTGTGCATACAATTGTGTTGCACCTGTTATGCAAACTATCGCCAGTAATATGCGGTATACGGTTTTCATGGTAGCCAGGTTAATAATTATCTTAGTAATGTTACATTGCCTTTCAAACGGAAAAATTCGTTAGTATCGCAATACGCCTCAATGAAATAAATATATACATCGGAGGCCTGCGGCTTACCGTTAAAGGAGCCATTCCAGCCTGCACTGATGTCATCAATATTGATATGCTCCCGGTGAAATACTTCCTGTCCCAAGCGATTGAAAATGCGGAACGATTTAATAAAGCTGACGCCTCTTCCGCGCGGATAAAAAATATCATTCTGTCCATCGCCATTAGGACTGAAAGTGTTCGGTATAAATACTACATCTGTATTGCACACGAGGTCTATATTCATCACGTCTGTTTTCCTGCAACCATATTGATTAGTACCGGTAATGCTGTAAGAGATAGGTTTACGTACTGCCGCAGTTACATAAGGAGAAGTGGTATTATCCAGGTAATCATCCGGGCTCCATTTCCAGCTCACTACATCTGCGCTGCCACTGGCCATTAGTTGTACCACTTCGCCCACCATCACCGTTTGATCTTTACCTGCGCTTACTTCAGGTACAGGTTTCACTGCTATTTTAACGGAGAGCGGCGCACTCATAGGACACAGTGCATCGTTAGTACCCGTTACCTGGTAGGTAATGTCGGTAGCAGGTGTTGCAAAAGGATCAGCAATGGTATTATTAGTTAAACCGGTTACCGGCGTCCAGTTATAGATGGTAGCACCGGTCGCCTTTATTTGTATAGAAGAACCATAGCAAACCATGGTATCCTTGCTGACAGTAAGATTGACTTTGGGAACTACCACCACATCGGTGGAGTCAAATACCGTACATCCGTAGGCGTTAGAAGCCTGAACAAGGTAGCGTGTGCTGGTTACTGGTGTGGCCACCGGATCCGTGCAGAAAACACAATTCAGCGTACTGGAAGAAAGCCATTGTACGGTGCCATCAGACAATGCGTTGAGGTCTACATTATTGCCTTCACATATTTTAGATTGTTTGGCTGATGCTTTAACAAAAGGAGTCGGATGAATCGTAATAATTTTACTCACTGAATCCATACAGTTGCGGGCATCTGTGATGACTAGTTTAATGGCTTGTCCGCCGGAAG
>NZ_DATCVJ010000426.1:0-10643 GCF_036566945.1 Chitinophaga sp.
TGCCTGCCTTGTTATATTTCTCAGCGTACACTTTGAGTTGGGTTATGATACCTTTCATCAGGGAAAAGAAAATATTTACCGGGTGGTATCGGAGCTGGGGACCATGGAAAAGGGCTTTCATAAATACCCCGCTGTACCGGATGGCGCCCCGGATGCTTTAGCTGGTCAGTTTTCCGGTATTGAGTCGCTGGCGGGCATCCATCCTGTGATGGCTAAAAAGGCAGTGACCGGAGAGAATGGTGTCATCAAAAAATTTGAAGCACCGGAAGGAGGCGACGGGAAGCCGGATGTAGTCATCGTTTACCCGGAATATTTCCGGATATTTTCATACACCTGGCTGGCTGGCAAACAGGCTATCGCTTTCAAAGAACCTTCTACGGTGGTATTGACGGCTGGTAAAGCGGCTAAATATTTTGGGCAGCTGTCGCCCGATCAGTATATAGGGAAAACAGTCACCTACAACGATTCCATCCCGCTCACCGTGAGTGGTATTGTGGCGGATTTACCGCAAAACTCGGACTTGATTTTTTCAGAATTCATGTCTTACGCCACGGCTAAAAATACACCCTTTAAACATATGCTGAGCCCCGAGCAATGGGGCATGTTTGGCGGCACACAGGTATTTGTGAAATTGAATGCTGGTACGGACACCGCGCAGATCAACCGGCAGCTGGCCGCTTTTGGAGAGGCACATATACTAACGGGACCTGGAGGCAGTAAAGTGCTGCGCTTACAACCCTTATCTGATATTCATTTTAACACTGATTATAAAGATAGTTTTACCCGTCAGGTGCATTTACCCACTTTGTATGGTTTAATGGGCATAGCGGCCTTTATATTGATCATAGCGGCCATTAACTTTGTTAATCTTGCAACGGCGCAATCTGTAGCAAGATCCAAAGAAGTAGGGATTCGAAAAGTGTTGGGCAGCAACCGTCGCAGCCTGGTATTCTACTTCCTGACGGAAACGTTTATCCTGACCAGCATTGCCTTGATCTTATCTTTGGTATCCGTGAAACCTTTGCTGACATTCTTCAGTGGCTTTATGCCCAATGGGGTGGCACTACACTTATTCAGCTGGCCAACCCTTGTATTCCTGTTGTTGATTACGGTGTTTACCACTTTGCTTTCTGGTCTGTATCCCGCCAGGGTGCTGTCGTCTTTTCAGCCGGCATTGAGTCTGAAGGGAGGTACATCGCCGGGAGGTAGTCAACGGGGCTATTTGCGTGTAGGGCTGGTGGTGTTTCAGTTCACCGTTTCGCTGATATTTATTATTGGCTCGCTGGTAATGAATAAACAGATGCGTTATATGCTGAACAAAGATCTGGGATTTAAGAAAGATGAGATTATTACGATTAGTACAGGCAACAGTTATCCGAAGTCATCGCCCGGTGTACTGGCAGAAAAAATAAGCACACTACCGCAGGTCGCCATGGTGAGCCTGAGCGAAGGAACACCCATGGCCGGAGGGCATTGGGGTACCGGTCTTGAAACTACCGGCAGCAAAAAAGCAGAGGTAGACTGTCAGCTCGAAATAATAGATAATAAATTTGTACCGCTTTACCAGTTAAAGTTACTGGCCGGAAGAAACCTGTATGCGTCAGATACGATCCGGGAAGTACTCATCAACGAAACCTGTGCCAGGGCGTTAGGTTTTGAGCATCCGCAGGATGCCATTGGTCAATTAGTGAAGTCGGGGATGAGTGACGGACCTTATGATAAGATTGTACCTATTGTGGGCGTGTTAGCCGATTTCCATGTGCTGTCGTTGCATGATCCTATCAAGCCAACTTTCCTGGTGGCGTCCACAGAAATCTGCCGCTCTTTAAATATAAAATTATCGATGGCAGGCACCACGCCGGATCAGCTAAAACAAACGTTGTCGGGTATCGAAAAAGCATTTGTCAGCGTATACCCTAAGGAGAAATTTGACTATCGTTTCTTTGATGATACCATCAGCAGGTTGTATGAAAAAGAACGGCAAATGGAAGGGCTGATGAATACTGCCATGACCATTGCTATTGTGATTTCCTGCCTGGGCCTCTTCGGACTGGCGGCATTTACTGCCCGTCAGCGTACCAAAGAAATAGGTATCCGTAAAGTAATGGGCGCCAGCGTAAGTAATATCGCGGCTTTACTAAGTAAAGATTTTCTACGCTACGTTTTCATCGCCGCCGTGCTGGCATCGCCTATTGCCTGGTATTGTATGCATAAATGGCTGGAAGGATTCGCCTACAGCACACCGATTGCGTGGTGGATTTTTGTGCTGGCCGGAATGCTGGCCATGCTGATTGCATTGGTAACGGTGAGTTTTCAATCTATCAAGGCTGCGCTGGTAAATCCGGTGGAGAGTTTGAAAGCGGAGTAAGTCTATATAAAATGAAAAACGTGAGACACTGTCTCACGTTTTTCATTTACCTAAACGCTTGTTTCCTTCTTCCTTTTTACCAGCAAATAACACAAATACAAAAACACTACCCACACCGGAATCAGCGCCACCGGCACTATCATACCAGTCACCCACATCAGCACCAGTATTCCCACCAGGAACACAAGACAAATGTAATTGGACAGCGGATATATAAAAGAAGGGAATTTGGTTTTCACCTGCTCCGCCTTTTTGCTGCTTTTGAATTTAAAATGCACCACGGTGATCATGAGCCAATTGATAATCAAACAGGATACTACCAGTGACATTAGTATTTCCAGTGCTTTCTCCGGTATCAGTTTATTCACCACAATACAAATCGCCGCAAATAATCCGGATACGATGATGGCTTTTACCGGCACATGATTTTTGTTCAGTTTTGATAAGAACGCCGGTGCATTCCCCTGGTCGGCCAGGCCATACAGCATTCTGCTGTTGCTGTACACGCAGCTGTTGTAAACGGAAAGCGCAGCGGTGAGTACAATCAGGTTTAATACATTTGCAATCAGGCTGGTGAAGTAGATCGTTTTGCCCCAGAGACTGAACTGAAAACCTTTTAAGCTTTCAAACACCATTACAAAAGGACTGGTTTCTGTGGTGATGCTTCTCCAGGGAGATAATGCAAATAATATGATCAAGGCACCAACATAAAAAATCAGGATCCGGTAGATAACCTGGTTGGTGGCTTTCGGGATTGTTTTTTCAGGCTGGTCGGCTTCTGCAGCGGTAATACCAATGAGTTCCAACCCTCCAAAAGAAAACATGATCATGGCAATGGCTGCAAATAAGCCCTGGAAGCCACCTTTACCGTCTGCGTTCAACAATCCTTTGGGGAAAAATCCACCATCGTTCCAGAGGTTTTGTATGCTGGCCTGGGTGCCACCGCTTCCACTGATCAGTAAATAAGTACCAAAAACAATCATCGCAATAATGGCGACTACCTTTACAATCGAAAACCAGAATTCGGCTTCACCATATACTTTCACAGAACTCAGGTTCAGCGCATTGATAGCGATAAAGAAGAAAAGACTGGAAGACCACAACGGAATACCCGGCCACCAGAAATGCACATACATGCCGATGGCTGTCAGCTCAGACATGCTCACAAGGATATACAATACCCAGTAGTTCCATCCCGATGCAAAGCCGGCAAAGGTGCCCCAGTATTTATAAGCAAAATGACTAAAACTGCCGGATACCGGTTCTTCTACTACCATTTCGCCTAGCTGTCGCATGATAAAAAAAGCGATGATACCGGCAAAGGCATAGCCTAAAATAACAGATGGACCCGCCAATACAGCCGCTGGTCCTATTCCCAGGAATAAGCCGGTGCCGATGGCGCCCCCAAGGGCAATCAGCTGGATATGCCTGTTTTGTAATCCCCTCTTAAGTTGTTGCTCGTCCGTTTTTTCTATGGTTGCTTTCAATGTTTAATGCGCTGGATAAGCTTGCAATTTGGGTTAATTTCAGCAAAAATGTAAACATATATTTGTTTGCATGATCCGATAGTTTCGTAAAATCGGTGTAGATGACCCGGTTTCAATGCCTTATCGGCGAATATTCGTATATTTTGGGCCATTTAACCCATTGCTGTTGAAAAATCCGAAACAACCCGTAGGTACTGTACTTAGCCAAATTATGTTTTCTGCGATCACCCGCCTGCTATTGGGTGTATGGCTGCTTTTTACAGATCCGGCATCTGTTGTATTCCGCTATCTGCTCGTCGTTATATTTTGTATTCCTTTGTTGCGGTACGCGCTGCACAAAATCACCGGTACCACTATGGAAAATGCCTTATCCGGTAGTTTTCCTAAAGGAAACATGGGCAAGGCCCTGCTTTGCGGGGCGATGTTCATCGTGTATATGTTTGCCGTACCGCATATATTTTCTATGTACACCTCTTCCTTCCCGGCATTTTTACTGGCACTTGCATTCCCCGTGCTGATAGGATTGGCCGTAATCAGGCACATCATCAAAGGAGGGCACAGCATCAATAATGAGCAGTCGTTGATGCTAACGATGGCCTTTTATATATGGCCCTTTCTGGCAGGTATTAACTATGCATTCGATTTTTCCCGACCGGCCGTAAAGCAATATTATGTAACCGGGAGAGAAGAATATACTGCCAGTGGTAGCACCGCTCCGGATGAGGGCCCCTCTACTTTTTATTATTTATACCTGCTGCCCATGGCCGGTGTAAAGGAACCGCTCCACTGGATAGCAGTGAATGAGGCACAGTATAAAAACATGCTGATGTTTAATGGAAGTGGAGCAGTAACGATAAACTGTATCCGTTATATAGTAGTGAACAGGGAAAGGTCTGTTACACCCGGTGTAGCCGCATCTTATCGTTGCCAGGTATTCCGCACCAATGACAAGGTGGCCAGAACGGGCGTGAAGTATGGGTTATATCAACGTTATGTGGGCGGGGATTATCTTTACATAGATGCATACCGCGGGTTGCTGGGGATTCCGTGGCGGAATTACCGGTGATGTCTACTGTATGAATCGGCATCATGACTCAAATTTTACCTTCCATGTGTTGAAGGTATTGTTCGAAGTAGTCAAGCAGATTTCTATTCCCCTCTGTCCAGCTGACGATGGATGCCTTCCATTGGAAAAATTTCTCACGAAAAATCGCTAATTCACCTAATTCCTGCGCTAAAAAAATCTCGTTTTCAATCGTTGCTGGTGGACGCCTGTCTTCCGCCTGTCGATAACCTTCCCATGTTTCTAAATCTTCTGGTAGAATATGGCATTCATCAGCTGAAATGCCGACAATATCATAAAATGCTTTCTTCAGGTAAGAACTGGTTTTTGCCACATAATCATAGGTGGCTGTTATGCCGGCAGATACCAGGTATTGATAGTCCAATCCGCAATAAGTATCGAAATTGGCACTTTTAGCCATTACAAACAGCCATACATTTTGCTTGTTTTTATACCTGGAAAGTAAATGGGCATTCAACTGCATAGATGAAGAAAGTCCCTGCATAGGGGCATTTCTGTGCATGGTGATTTCCTGTAATAGCAGTTGTCTTATTAGTTTTTCATCCGAAGGTTGATAGTCGAATTGCAACCCCACTAACAATTGATGCCGTTTATTTCCATGCTGATCGTATTCGTATCCTTCTGCATCAATTGCCTTTTTGTAATGGAACTCAGTAATATCTACATTATTGTTTTTGACATCGTTTAAAAGGGCTACGTACTTTTCAATCATGGATAATATGTTGGCGTCTGAATGTTGAAATTTAAAAATACTAAAAATAATGATGGGATAAAGAAGGTGGTGTTGACGAAGCAGTGCAGGAGCAAGGCCCTCGCGACAAAAAATACTCCAATCGCGACAAAAACGAATCAATTGCGACAAAAAGTGGCGTAATAAAAGGCATTTTTGTCTTAATTGAGCTGTTCGCGACAATTTGTAACAGGGGGTTCACTTTTAGAAAGCGAAAGCATCAAGTGACAGTATTATAATTTAGCACCTTATCTTCGCATATGCTCTTCCACTTCAAAACCCAATTCCCCGCACTCAACCCGTATTGGGATAAATACCTGGAATTCCAGCAGCGACTCGAAATTCCGGCAAAGACCACTTTGCTGGAAGAAGGCAAAATATCCCAACAATACATCTTTATCGAAAAAGGAGCCGTACGTGCCTTTTTCAATAAAGAGGGTATCGACAAGACTGTTCAATTCTTTTTTGAAAACGAAGGTCTCACTTCTTTTGAAAGCTTTATTAACAGCACACCAAGTCGGTTTGCAATAGAAACGATCGCACCATCGATTATCTATTTACTTCCTAAGCAATACGTGCTGCAATTGATGGATGAGTTAAGAAGTGAACCGGACTTCGTACCTATGCTCCTGCAGATTTTTGCCCAGCGACAAAACCATTACATTAATGAGTTTGTTTCCTTCATACACAATACGCCGGAACAGCATTACCAGCAATTGTTGAGTGAAAGACCGCATATTGTACAACGCGTACCACAGCATTACATCGCATCTTATCTTGGTATTAGCAGCGTACATCTAAGCCGCATTAAAAGTAAACTGGCAAAAGGGAAATCGCATTTCTAAACTTGATAACATATGTTATCGTGCCGGCATCGTTTCCTGTCTAATTTTGTGTTAATCAAAAAGCAAAAAAATGAAAGCAGCAGTCATGTATCAGCAAAACGAAATGCCTCAGTATATTGATTTCCCGGAGCCAATCGCGCAAAATGAAGACGAGGTACTAGTACGTGTAAAAGCAGTCGCTATTAAACACTTTGATAAAGGACAAGCCTCCGGCAAACACTATTCCAGTGCTGCACCCGGAGAGAAGGGGAAAGTAGTGGGCGGCGACGGTGTTTGCCTGCTGGAAGATGGAACACGTGTATATGCAATGGGCGTAAGTGGTATGCTGGCGGAGAAAGCGATCGTGGAAAAAAGGCGAATAGTTCCCTTGCCCCGGGAGCTGGATGATGCCACCGCTGCTGCCTTACCGAATGCAGTCATTGGCGCCGCCATGGGTCTGCGATTTAAAGCCGGTATTCAACCAGGCGATGTAGTCCTGATCAATGGTGCTACAGGTTTCACGGGGCGGGTAGCCGTGCAGATTGCCAAATATTATGGCGCCAAAAAAGTCATCGCAACAGGCAGGAACCAACAGTCGCTGAACGACCTGCTGGCACTCGGTGCCGATGAAATCATTTCAGTGAAGCAGGAAGATGAGTCATTCAAAGCGCAGCTGAAAACCATTCATGCGCAAACGCCGATAGATGTAGTGATCGATTATCTCTGGGGCCATACCGCCGAAATAATCCTTGCGTCTTTAAAAGGCGATGGTGGTTTTACCAACCGCGTAAGGTATGTGTCTGTTGGCAGCATGGCCGGTGACCTGATTCAACTATCTGCTGCCAACCTGAGAAGCGTGGATCTGCAGTTAACCGGATCCGGATTGGGGGCCTGGTCAAAGCAGCAGGTAGGATTGGTTTTTACGGAAATATTGCCCGAAATGTTTCAGCTGGCGGCAGCCGGAAAACTTAAAGTGGAAACGGTCACGGTGAAACTGGAAGATATCGCGGAGCTCTGGAAGCTGGATGTGGCAGATGGGAAGCGATTGGTGGTGACGGTTGGGTAAGATACCATTCATTGCACTTTTTGTGCAATTTGTTCGCTATTGCATAAAAAGCGCAATAAATGGTTTTTTGCATAAAAAGTGCAATAAACTCCCCCTCCCCAATAGCGGTTCCCCTCTCCACAGGTGTCTATTCTAAAACCACGTAATGAAAATAAACACCGTCACCGTACTCCTTTGCTGCTTCACCCTTGCCACTACCGCGCAGCAAAAGCACCTCGTCTCCTACGCCAGCACCTTACAAGGCACCAACTCCGAATATTCACTCAGCAGCGGCAACACGCATCCTTCTACGGCGCTGCCTTTCGGCATGCATGCCTGGTCGGCGCAAACCGGCAAAAACGGCGACGGCTGGAAGTATCAGTATAAAGCCAATACTATCCGCGGTTTCCAGCAAACGCACCAATGCAGCCCCTGGGTAGGGGATTATGCAGTATTCAGCCTGATGCCGGTAGCAGGGAAATTAGTAGTGGGAGAAGATGAACGCGCGGCTACCTTCAGTCATAAAGACGAAGTAGCGCGGCCGGACTACTACAAAGTAACTTTCGCCAATAAAATTACTACGGAACTATCTCCTACAGAAAGAGGGGCGCACCTGCGCTTTTCTTTTCCTGCAAAGCAGCCGGCGTATGTGGTACTGGATGGCTACAATGCGATCAGCGGTGTACAAATATTTCCGGGAGAAAGAAAAATTACCGGGTATGTAACGAATGGTCGCTTTATTCCCAAAGGTTTCAGAAATTATTTTGTCATTGTGTTCGACCAGCCTTTTGAGGCCAGTGGTACCTGGGAGAATACGAACAACCGGATTTTTGCAGATACATTATCTGCCGAAGGCAAAGGGGTAGGGGCTTTTATACGTTTTAAAAACGGCGCGGTGGTGCAGGCAAGGGTGGCTTCTTCCTATATCAGCGCGGAACAGGCGGAACTTACCTGGCAGCAGGAACTGAAGCCTTTCAGTAAGTTGGAACAAACAACAGCAGCTGCGGCCAGCATTTGGAATACTCTCTTTGGCAGGGTGCTGGTGGAAGGAGGATCGGAGAAAGACAAAGCCACTTTTTATTCCTGTCTCTTTAGGGCAAATCTTTTTTCACATACTTTTTTTGAATATAATAGTCAGGGAGAACCCTATTACTACAGTCCTTACGATGGTAAAGTACATAACGGGTATATGTATACGGATAATGGCTTCTGGGATACCTTCCGGGCGCAGTTTCCGCTGAATACCATCCTGCATCCCACCATGGAAGGCCGTTATATGCAGGCGTTACTCGATGCACAACAGCAATGTGGTTGGTTGCCCGCCTGGTCGTTTCCCGGCGAAACGGGGGGCATGCTCGGCAATCACGCTATTTCTTTGTTGGCGGATGCGTGGGTGAAAGGTATTCACACCTTCGATCCGAAAAGAGCACTGGACGCTTATTTCCATGAGGCGATGAACAAAGGCCCCTGGGGCGGCGCCAATGGCCGTGCAGGATGGAAAGAATATTACCAGCTGGGCTATGTAAGTTTTCCGGAATCACAAGGCAGTACTTCTCAAACATTGGAATATGCGTATGATGATTTCTGCGGTTATCAATTGGCGAAACTAACGGGCAACGATTTCTATCAGTACGTTTTTGGGCGCACCATGTACAATTATAAAAATCAATACGACACCCTCACTGGATTTATGCGCGGCCGCAAGCTGGATGGCAGCTGGCAGGAAAACTTCGATCCTTATGAATGGGGCGGACCTTATACAGAAGGAAATGCCTGGCACTGGCAGTGGTCTGTGTTTCAGGATGTACAGGGACTGATTAACCTGATGGGCGGCGATACACCTTTCATAACAAAGCTGGATGAGGTGTTCAGTCAGCCTAATAAAGTGAACGTAGGGTACTACAAACAAATGATCCATGAAATGACCGAAATGGTGAATGCAAATATGGGGCAATATGCACATGGCAACCAGCCGGTGCAACATATGATCTACCTGTATAACTACGCTGGCCAGCCCTGGAAAGCACAGGCGCATGTGCGGAACGTGATGAACAAATTATATAATGCCGGTGAAAATGGATATCCGGGAGATGAAGACCAGGGCCAGATGTCTTCCTGGTACGTGATGAGCGCGATGGGCTTCTATAGTGTTTGTCCCGGCACAGATCAATACGTAATCGGTAGCCCTTTGTTCCCTAAGCTGACGCTGACACTGGAAAACGGAAAACAATTTGTAGTGGAAGCCCGCAACAACAGCCCGGAAAATGTATACATCCAGTCGGCTTCCCTCAACGGAAAGCCCTGGCCACATAACTGGCTCCGGCATGCAGATATTGTAAACGGCGGCGTATTGCTGCTGGAAATGGGAAACAAGCCAGCCACTCACCGGGGTACGGCCAATGGGGATAAACCTTTTTCATTAACCAGCCTGTGAAAACACAATTTCGTACCGACAGTAAGAAAATAGTGCTAAAACGATTAAATTAGCCAGTAGTTCGAATTCATGTCGATGCGAAAAGATTTTTCCACGTATACAGATGAAGAGTTGTTCCTGCTGGTGAAGCAGGGGCATAAAGACGCATTTGAGGATATTTACAGGAGGTTCTGGCAGGAGTTGCTGGATGCTGCCTACCGGCGCGTAAAAGTGCAGGAAGCGGCCATGGAGCTCGTGCAAAGTCTGTTGGTGGACCTGTACCTGAAAAGGGAAACCATCTCTTTAAATACTTCTCTCCGCAACTATCTGCACACCGCGCTGAAAAACAGGGTGCTGAATAATGTACGCGCACAATTAGTGCGTAATACTTACCAGCAACATATCCTGAACGATAGCTCCCTTTATCAGTCCGATGCAGCCAGCACCCTGCAACTGAAGGAACTGCAACGGTACATAGATGAGTCCTGCGCCAATATGCCAGAAAAATGCAGAGAAGTATTTTACCTGAGCAGAAGAGAACATTTGTCGCATCAGCACATTGCCCAAAAATTGGATATTTCGGTAAGCACAGTAGAAAAACATATGGTGAAAGCCCTGAAAATATTACGTGCACACCTGCAACAATACCACTATGTCCTGTTCTGGTGCCTGCTGGCCTTGTTGCTGCTGTA
>NZ_DATCVJ010000427.1:0-2159 GCF_036566945.1 Chitinophaga sp.
GGTGATTTTTATACATCAATGTTAGCCAATCCATAAAGTATCTTAGCAAAGAATCAGGTAAAGCAGGCCTGAATCAGGTAGATCCTTGAAAAAAGGAAACTTCCCTAACAAAAAATGTGATACAAAATCCATCCTTGAATTTTGCATCACATTGTACGGAGAGTCAGTGATCTCTATTTTAACGCTATTCGAAAGCATACATCAGATCGCCCCGATTTGCAGGGTGTTGATGATTAATTTCAGATAGCCTCATAGCTTAGCAGTACCGTCCCGCTTTTAAATGCCCGGGTATCCGTTAGCTTCAGCTTTAACTGGCGTTGCATATCTTTAAAAATGGCGATGCCATTGCCTATAGCGATGGGGTCTATCATGATCTGATAGCTGTCTATCAGGCCGGCTTCGGCAAGTTGAGTAGTCAGGTTGCCGCTGCCCAAAATAGTAATGTCTTTGCCCGATGTTTTTTTCATTGCTGCCAGCTGTGTGAATATATCACCGCTGATAATACGGGTGTTATGCCAGTCGGCCGTTTTGAGGGTGTTGGAGCATACTATCTTTTCAGCATTGTTCATACCCCTGGCTACGTCGGGCATGGCATCGATAGCGTTTTGCGTGGGCCACCAGGATGCCATCATTTGGTAAGTGATCCGGCCAAACAACAGGATGTTATTCTGCCCTAAACTTTTGGCACTGAAATCGCCTTCTTCCTGGCCATGTACGTGCCAGTCTATACCATTGTTCAGATCTTTATAATAGCCATCCAGGCTAATAAAGTTAAATACACTTAGTTTACTCATCGTATTTAGTGGTATTTGTTGATCACCAATTTCCAACAATTACTAACGTGTTATGGTAGGCATAAACGACAACTTACAGGGGCAAAAGTGACAATGTGTTAGCATCAATAAAAATTTAGCGCCAACCCAATCCGGGAGCTACATGTTCTAAAATAGAAGACAGTACATGTACATTGTACTCTACTCCTAAGGTATTCGGTATGGTCAACAGAATCGTATCCGCCTCCTGAATAGCTTCGTCCTCCGCTAACTCTTTTATAAGTTGATCTGGTGCTGCAGCATAGCTTCTTCCGAAAATGGCACGCTTGTTCGCTTCAATCATTCCGATCTTATCAACCCGGCTGGTTTCCTGTCCAAAGAAATAGCGATCCTGATCGTTTACCAATGCGAAAATAGACCGGCTCACGGATACTCTCGGTTCCCGATCGTGTCCTGCTTTTTTCCAGGCCTCTTTGTACAATCTGATTTGCTCGGCTTGTTGCACATGGAAAGGTTTGCCGCTTTCATCGTACTTCAAAGTAGAACTTTGAAGATACATACCGTTTTCGGCGGCCCAAACAGCGGTGGCATTGGAAGCGGCTCCCCACCAAATACGTTCCCGCAGTCCTTCCGAATGTGGCTCTACGCGCAGTAAGCCGGGTGGATTCGGAAACATCGGGTACGGATTAGGCTGGGCAAACCCGACGCCTTTTAATTTATCCAGGAATTCCAACGCCTTGCGGCGGCCCATATCTGCGTCTGTTTCTCCTTCGGCCGGTTCATATCCAAAGTAGCGCCATCCATCAATTACCTGTTCCGGCGAACCTCTGCTGATGCCTAGTTGTAATCGCCCTTCCGAAATTAAATCCGCCGCGCCGGCATCTTCCACCATATAGAGTGGATTTTCATAGCGCATATCAATTACACCCGTGCCAATTTCTATTTTACTTGTTTTGGCGCCGATAGCGGAAAGCAAAGGAAATGGAGATGCTAACTGTGCGGCAAAATGATGCACACGAAAGTAGGCTCCATCTAAACCAATTTCTTCGGCGGCAACGGCCAAATCAATAGATTGAAGCAATGTATCACCTGCTGTACGCGTCTTATAGGCAGGATGGTCAGACCAATGCCCAAACGATAAAAATCCTATCTTCTTCATACCTTTTTTTTCGTACTGAAAAGTAACCCTTTATTTTCTATTTCCAGTACACGGCTGCCGGGCTTTTATCCTTGTTTCAGGTAATGAAGCGCTATAGCTCCTGACGGAAATGTCTTCGCATCTGCCAGTTTCAAATGTAACTGATCCGGAAGGTCGGCGCCGTCTAATAACCGTCTCCCCTGCCCCACAAGGACAGGATGAACGAGAAAATAATATTCATCCACCAG
>NZ_DATCVJ010000428.1:0-3594 GCF_036566945.1 Chitinophaga sp.
CACTGGCTGGATATACGGCCCCAGACTACCCATGACTGGCCGGTATGGCGGGAAATGCTGCCGCATTATCTATCACTTATTAAGTAAGTACTGTATGAAAAAAATAGGTATTCTCTTTGGACAGGAAAACACTTTTCCGCAGGCATTTGTAGACCGTGTAAACCGTATCAATCCACCTGGGATCTTTGCCGAATTTGTAACCATCGATAAAGTGATGCAAGGTGCAGACGCAGGCTACGCCGTGATCCTGGACCGTATCTCCCAGGATGTTCCCTTTTACCGGGCTTATTTAAAAAATGCTGCTGCTGCCGGTACCGCCGTGATCAACAACCCTTTCTGGTGGAGTGCGGATGATAAATTTTTTAATAATGCACTGGCAGATAAAATAGGCATCCATGTGCCTAACACCGTGCTGCTGCCCTCCTATAAGTTACCGGACGAAACCACTGATAAATCATTCCGTAACCTTATTTACCCGTTCGACTGGAACAGCATTTTTGACTATGTGAGCTTTCCCGCTTACATGAAACCCTATGCTGGTGGCGGTTGGAAACATGTATACCGGGTAGAGGATAAAGAGGATTTTTTTGATAAACACAGTGAAACCGGGCAACTGGTGATGATGCTGCAGGAAGAAATTGATTTCAGCCAGTACTACCGCTGCTTCTGCATTGGCGGCAAAGATGTACGTATCATGCCTTACAATCCCAAACAGCCACATGAACGCCGCTACGACGCGAATTATGAGGCCAGTCCAGCGCTGCTGGCGCAAATCACCGAACAGGTTATTGCACTCAACCAACACCTGGGCTACGATTTTAATACCGTGGAAATGGCGGTGCGCAGTGAAGTACCCTATGCCATCGACTTCTGTAATCCCGCACCGGATGCAGATCTTCATTCCATAGGCGCTGATCATTTCGAGTGGGTGGTGGAAACCAGCGCCCGGTACGCCATTGAAAGGGCCATTGCACAGAAACCGGGAAAAGATAATCTCACCTGGGGCAAGTTTGTACAACGCAGTCCGGCGAAAGCTAAAGCGAAACCCGTGGCGCCCCCCGAAAAAAAGAAAGCATCCGGCGAAAAAGCAAAGAAATCCACACCAGGAAAGGAGAAGAAAACACCAGCGAAAAAAAGTCCTGCTAAAAAACAACAAAAAGAAAAGTGAAACCGAAGCAGCGGGTGGCCATTAGTTTTTAGCTGTTAGTAAATGCAGCGAAGACCAACATTTGATTATCTTCGCTGCATTTACTAACAGCTAAAAGCTAATAGCTAACAGCTAAACAAATATTTATCTACGCGCTAAGCTAATGGCTGACTGCTAATAGCTAAAAGCTAAAAATCACTATATGTTTAAGGCGTTCACGCTGGGCATTGAAGAAGAGTACATGGTGATAGATCCCGTTACCCGGGAACTGAGATCACACGAACAAAAAATAGTGGAACAGGCACACAAAGTCATCAGTGACCAGGTGAAAGCCGAGTTTCACCAGGCGGTAGTGGAAGTGGGCACCCGTATTTGTGCCAACGTACATGAAGCCAGAGCCGATGTAGCCCTACTCCGTCGTACCATTGCGCAAATAGCCGGCGACCTGGGATTCAACATAGGCGCCTCCGGCACGCATCCTTTCAGTAAATGGGAAAAACAACTCATCACGGATCATCCGCGCTACTTTGAAATAGTCAATGAAATGCAGGATGCTGCCCGTTCTAACCTGATCTTTGGGTTACACGTGCATGTGGGAATGGAAAACAGGGAAATGGCGATTCATATAGCCAACTCCGTTAGATATTTTCTGCCGCATATTTTTGCCCTCAGTACCAACTCGCCTTTCTGGGAAGGCCGTAACACCGGCTTCAAATCCTTCCGTACCAAAGTTTTTGATAAATTCCCCCGCACCGGTATTCCTGATTACTTTGCCAGTATAGAAGAATACGATAACTATATCAAACTGCTGGTAAAAACCAACTGTATCGACAATGCCAAAAAAGTATGGTGGGATTTAAGGGTGCATCCGTTTTTTAATACGGTAGAATTCCGTGTTTGTGATGTGCCGCTGACCATCGATGATACCATAATGCTGGCAGGTCTTTTTCAGGCAGTATGCGCCAAAATTTACAAACTGCGCATGCAGAATCTCAATTTCATTATCTATAACCGGGCCCTGATCAATGAAAACAAATGGAGAGCCTCCCGTTATGGCATTGATGGCTATCTCATTGATTTTGGTAAAGAAATGGAAATAAATACCCGCGCCCTCATTTTCGAATTACTGGACTTTATTGACGACGTAGTCGATGACCTGGGTAGCCGGGAAGTGATTGAGGCAACTACCCGCCTGATGGAAACCGGTACTGGTGCAGATAAACAATTACAGGTATTTGCAGACACCAACGACCTCGTTGCCGTGACCGACTTCATTCATGATCAGTTCCTCCGGGGCTGCTGATGCGCGTTTTTTGGTCTTACCCAGGATTATACTGATTTTGATGATTTTCCGGATTTTTACTTTTTGATTTTATAGGATTAAAAAAGATTAGAGAAGATTTTAGCGAAACTATCCGCTTATATCTTCTCTAATCTTTTTTAATCCTGTAAAACAATCCTGAAATCATCAAAATCAGTATAATCCTGAGTAAGACAAAAAATCGCATCAAAATCGTTAACTTCAGTAGCAGAAAGTTACAACAATATGCCTCCCGACCTGATTACATATGCCATCCCTGGATTTGTGCTGCTCATCTTACTGGAGATCGTCTTCACTGCTATCGACAAGAAGAATATGTATGAGCCCAGAGATGCCCTCAGCAGCATTGCTATGGGGTTGGGTAATGTATTCATCGGCATTTTTACCAAGGCTGTCATTTTCGGCATCTATCTTTTTTTGTACCAGTTCCGGCTGTTTACATTGGGCTTTACCTGGTGGGCCTGGGTATTATGTTTTTTTGCAGACGATTTCAGTTACTATTGGTTTCATCGCAGTAGTCATACTATCCGCTTTTTCTGGGCATCACATGTTATCCATCATTCCTCTGAAAAGTATAACCTGGCCACTGCTCTCCGACAAAACTGGACAGGTAACTTAACCGGTACATTTACTTTCTGGCTCTGGATGCCGCTGCTGGGTTTCCATCCGGTGATGGTAATGAGTATGCAGGCCATCAGCCTGATATACCAGTTCTGGATCCATACAGAAGTGATCAACAAGTTGCCGGCGCCTATAGAATATATTTTCAATACCCCTTCCCATCACCGGGTGCACCATGGCTCCGACCTGGATTACCTGGACCGTAACCATGCCGGTATTCTAATCATATGGGATCGCCTGTTTGGAACTTTCACACCGGAGAAACAACGACTTGTTTATGGTCTTACTAAAAACATACACACCTATAATCCTTTCCGCATAGCTACCCACGAATGGCTCGACATCTGGCAGGATGTGCGGCATTCCCGCTCTCTGCGGGAGGCATGGCATTTTATTTTTGATGCGCCCGGCTGGAGTGCCGATGGCAGCAGGAAAACTACCAGGCAGTTGCGTAAAGAGCGTGAATCTCTGTCTTAGCGCAGGATTATACTGATTTTGATGATTT
>NZ_DATCVJ010000429.1:0-20405 GCF_036566945.1 Chitinophaga sp.
CGGCTACAGCTACCCTGGAAGGCAATTCCACCCTGGCCTGGGAAGCTGCCACAAAACTACAACAACATATTTCCCCCACCATTATGCGGATGCCTGCCTGGGGCACCTTACAGCATTATTATACCATCCCCTATTATGTGGCAGCAAAGTTATCGATGTGGGATACCATCCTGGCGCTGCCGTCTCCCGGAAATGATCTGGTGTACCCGAAGGCCATCTGGCACTATGCCAGGGGGATGGCTTTTTTAGCAAAACATCATTTGCCGGATGCGCAAAAAGAAATGGATAGTCTTGCTATACTTGCTACCGATACCACTCTCCCGCATCTGACCATCTGGAATATTAATACCGCTGCTGATTTGGTGCATATCGCTTCTAAAGTACTGGCAGCAGGAATCGCTATACAACAACATGATGCAACACATGCCACCGGCTTACTGCAGGAAGCCGTAGCTATAGAAGACCATCTGAATTATAACGAGCCGCCGGACTGGTTTTTCTCTGTACGTCATCATTTGGGGGCAGTTTTGCTGAAAGCAGAAAAGTACAAAGCAGCCGAAGCTGTTTATCGTGCGGATCTGAAGACCTGGCGAAAGAATGGCTGGGCATTAATGGGCTTATACAATGCCCTCGTATTACAGCACAAAAACGACGAAGCGAAAAGCATACATACCCAATTCGATGAAGCGTGGAAATATGCAGATATAAAAATTAATGCATCCTCCGATATTGCGGACTAAATAAACTTCGCAAATACCATGGCTGATCGAAAATTTTTGTTTCAGATCAGCCATGGTATTCTTATCTACCTCTGTTAAAAATTTCCTAAACACATTGTGTGATGTTTAAAAAATTAATTAATTGCCGACAGAATAAAAAACCATCATGCAGCACAACAGTGACCTGACTATACCCTGGTCTTTACCCCGGAAACTATTTTTCCGATTCTGTACTACCTATTTCCTGCTATACACCTTGTCCTCCCTGGGTTTGTTCAATTTCATGTGGGACACGCTCGTCACCTGGGCCGGAAAATGGTTGATCCAGCCGGACTTCAACATCACCGTATGGCCTAATGGCAGCGGAGATACTACCTACAACTACCTGGTGCTTTTTTGTATGGTGCTGATCACTGTGCTGATCACGATCACCTGGTCGTTGCTGGATCGCAAACGAAAAAGTTATGAACGGTTGTCCTATTGGGCAATGGTGATATTGCGCTATGGTTTGGCGCTTTCCATGATCAATTATGGGATGGCTAAAATAGGTAAAACGCAATTTCCGTTTCCTTATCTTGCCAAGCTGGAAACGCCTTTTGGCGATACCTCCCCTATGGGACTGGCGTGGAGTTATATGGGCTACTCTACCGGTTACAACCTGTTTACCGGATTGGCCGAATTCATAGGTGGCATCTTCCTTTTCTTCCGGCGCACGACTTTATTTGCGGCCTTAGTGAGTATCACGGTACTGGTGAATGTAGTGGCCATGAATTTCTTTTACGATATTCCTGTAAAACTGTTTTCGATCCATTTATTGCTGATAGCACTCTATATAGCATTACCGGATATGCAGCGACTGCTGCGTTTCCTTTTCACACAGCAAGCAGTTGCCCCGGCAGCACATTGGTATCCCGTTTTCCGGACAAAGTGGAAACGTATTACCTTCATCTCCCTGAAATACCTGTGTATATGCGCCCTCGTAGGAGAGCCAGTGTATTATTGTATCGCAAATATGAGGGCCCATTCGAATATCAACAAGGCTCCTTTATATGGGATCTATACCGTTGGCAATGTACAGACGGATAGCAGCGGATTATTAAATGAGCGTATCACGCAGTTTCAGTTGTGTCAAAAAATATATATTGAACAGGACAACACCTTCATTACTAAAAAAAGTGACACGGATTTGTCTTATTACCGGTCAAAAACAGATACCGTAAAACGGCTGTTGAGTTACTGGCATGGCAAAAGTGACACCGTACAACTACATTATCAGCAGGTCGGGAAAGATTCCATTTTATTGCATGGCGTCATCGGAAAGGATAGTATACATTTGCGATTGAAAAGAAAAGATCCGAATGATTACCTGCTCATTAGCAGGGGCTTTCACTGGATCAATGAGTACCCGATGAATCGATAATATGAACATTACACAACACCAGGAGTACATTAACGGGCAAGGATATACGGTAATAGCGGATGTATTTAATAAACCGGCAATTGATGCCATGGTGGGCGCTATCGACGAAGCCAATCCTGCCGGACCCTTATTCCGGAAGACAAATGATCTTTTTGCGATCCGTCGTTTTCTGCAGGCAGTGCCGGCTATACGGTCGCTTGTTTTTACGGAACAGTTACAAGCATTGTTGCAACAGCTTTTTGGCGCCGGGTATTTCCCTGTTAAATCTATTTACTTTGATAAGCCGGGGCAATCCAACTGGTTTGTAGCCTGGCACCAGGATCTCACTATTTCTGTAGCGGAAAAATTGCCCGTGGAAGGATATGGGCCATGGACGGTGAAGCCGGACCAGTATGCCGTGCAGCCTCCTGTGGAGATCCTGGAAGATAATTTTACCATCCGCATTCACCTCGACGATACTGACGCTCAGAATGGGGCATTAAAAGTGATACCCGGCTCCCACCTGAAAGGTGTTTACCGGGCAGACACTATCGATATGAACATTACACCAGCCGTCAGTTGCGTGGTGCCGCAGGGTGGTATGATGATCATGCGGCCGTTACTGATGCATGCCTCCGGACGCAGCAGCAACGGGCATAACCGCAGGGTGATACATATTGAATTCAGCAGGTGCGCATTAGCTGGCGGTTTGCAATGGGCAGAGCAATTAATGTAAAGGATCGCCTTCGGCGATTGTCTTTGTTCAGGATTATACTGATTATAATGATTATACTGATCTTTTAGATTTTTTAGATTTTTAGATTTTTTAGATTTTTAGATTTTTAGATTTTTAGATTTTTAGATTTTTAGATTTTTAGATTTTTAGATTTTTAGATTTTTAGATTTTTAGATTTTTAGAGAACTCTTTAAAATAAAAATTATCAACATAAAAAGATATTCGGAAAAAATACCCCTGTGGTCAAAATCTATTTCAAATTCCTGAAAAAATCATCAAAATCATCAAAATCAGTATAATCCTGAACAAAGACAATCGCCGAAGGCGATCCCCTCCGCTCAATACCCCGCGTTCTGCGTTAACGTAGGGGCGCCATTCTTCACGCTCAGATCTATCTGGCGTTGCGGAATCGGGTACCTTACATTTTTGGCAGCGAAGTTACCATTGGCAATATCGGAGGTAATGTTTTTTTCGTAGCTGAAGTAGCGGTTCATTTCTGTTTGTGCAATGCCCCAGCGTACCAGGTCAAAATAGCGATGTCCTTCCAGTGCCAGTTCCAGCTTACGTTCGAACTGTATGGCTTTCATCGCCCAAGCTTTCCCGTTTGTTACAAACACGTTGGCTGGATATGCACTTACTTTATAATTGGCGGCGGGCGTATTGGTATAACCTTCCAGCGGATTTGCCGGATCGATATAAGTTTTCACCCAGCCGGCCGGATCGGCGGCGCGGCTGCGAACCGCATTCACGTGTTGCTCTGCGATGTTGAGATCTCCGGCCTGTGCCTGGCATTCTGCTGCCATCAGGAGTACATCCGCGAAGCGGATCAGCACATAGTTAATAGCATTTCCGGGCGCCCAGCCATTCCCATCGTAATACTTATCCTGGGTAGCCTGCATGTATATATTTTTCAAGGCAGAATAAGGACCTGCAGACTGTTGGTTACGAATCCAGTTTTTGCCGGGATGGTTGCCCCAGTCGAGGAATGGAACAGTGCGGCGCCCAACAGTCCAATCGAGCCGTGGATCGAGGTTGCCCGCATCTGGTGTAAAAGGATCATCACTGGCGATATTCATATCATTCTTTACCGGGTGCGTATTGAAATCATCTATATAAGGCAGTCCATTCGCATCGGTACGATAAGAGTTTACCAGGTCTTGGGAAGGCTGATAAAAACCGCAGCAGCTAAAAGGTCCGTCGTAGGGGTAATTCAGCATTTCTCCCTGGTTAGCGTTACCAGTACCACCAGAACCGTCGTTAGCGCTGTATTGGATAGAAAAAACGGCTTCGCTGTTATTTTCCGTAAAGGCATCGAAGTTGTCGTGAAATTTAGGCATCAAATGAAAGGGAACCCCTTTTGCGTTTTTACCATTGGCGATCACGTCTTCAAAAACAGGCATGGCTTCCGCATATTTTTTCTCGTAGAGATAAGTTTTTCCCAGGTAGGCTTTGGCGGCCCAGCTATTGGCGCGGCCTATCACGTCCTGTACTTCATTCAGGTTATCGGCGGCGTATTTAAAGTCGGCTTCAATCAGCGGCCATACATCTTTATCGTTAGGTACCTTGTAATCATCTACATTCAGATTCACAAAGCTTTCTGAATTTTCATCTACCCAGGGTATATGATCAAACATTTTTTTCAGGTCTGTATAGAAATGTCCGCGCAGAAAGCGGGCTTCTGCGGCCACTTCTTTCTTTTCATCTTCCGTCATATCTGTTACATTCTTCAATATATGCAATACAAAATTGCAGCGGCGTACGCCTTCATAATTTACCCGCCATTTATCATTGAAGAAGCTATTGGTAGCATTGCCGGCAAAAGTGCCGATCTGCAAAACGGCCGCGGCATCGCCGGGATCACTGCCTTTGTGTGCCTCGCCACCGCATACGCTGCCATAGATCCAGTTATCCGGTGACACTACATAACCGCTGCCTCCGGAGAGGTTCACCATGTCGCCGTCTTTAAAATCCTGTCCGTCCAGCGCACCATAAATGCCTACCAGCAGGGTACTCACACCTTTTTTATTGGTCAACGCCGCTTCTTCCAGTGAGGATTGCGGGGTACGTTGAAGAAAGCTTTTACTACATCCGGTTATCAGCGAAGTTGCAATGGCCGCACTCAGTAGTATATGATAAAATGATTTCATGATCATACTTTTTTAAATGAGCAATTGTTAGAAACCCAGGTTAATACCCACCAGGAACTGGCGTTGATTAGGATAAGCACCTTCATCTACACCAAAATCAGTAATAGATGAACCACCGATTTCGGGATCTATGCCTGAATATTTGGTAATGGTGAACAGGTTAGCTGCCTGCACGTAGATGCGTAATTTTTCTACGTGTAAATTGGCCAGTGCTGCTCCTTTGAAGGTATATCCCAGCTGCAGGTTTTTAGCGCGCAGATAGGAGCCGTTTTCCACCATATAAGAGTTCGGTACGTTGTTGGCGCTGGTAGAACCATCCACTTCCTGTATGGGCGCTTTCGCGTTGTGGTGGTCTGGTCTCCAGGAATCGTACAGGGCAGTTTTGCTTTTGGCACTTTCAAAAGGCGCATAGAAATCGTGCCACCAGCGTACGTTATTCCAGATTTGGTTGCCATGTGTACCAAAGAGGAAAATGCTGAAATCAAATCCTTTAAAGGTAACGCCGATGTTCAGGCCATAAGAGAAATCCGGATTTGGATTACCCAGGAAAGTACGATCGTCCGGCGTAATGATACCGTCGCCGTTCACATCCTGGTAACGGAAACGTCCCAGTCCTTCGCCTTCCTGGTAAGTAGCATCCGCAGTGTTGGTGGCTTTCTGTGCTTCTTTATCTGCGGCTTCTATTTCTGAGGCATCATTCCAGAAACCAATTACTTTATAGCCAAAGAATGAGGATACCGGCTGCCCTACTGCGTTGCGGATAATATTGCTGCCATCGAAGCGGCGGCCATCACTATCGAAATAGTCTACCCCGTCCGAAATTTTTACGATCTTATTTTTGTAGGTGGTGAGTGTACCCGTTACGTTTAGCTGTAAATCCTTGTTGATATTTTTATGCCATCCCAGGGAGAAGTCGAAACCTTCGTTCTTCATCCGGGCAATATTTACATACGGTTGTGCGGAAGTACCGGCGAGTCCGGGTAATTCCGGATTGTAGAGGAGGTCTTTGATGTCTTTGCGGTAGTAGTCGGCGGAGAAGTCCAGTTGTCCGTTGAACAGGCTGGCATCGATACCGATATTGGCATTGACATCGCTTTCCCATTTCGCATCGGGGTTACCGATCTGGTAGCTGGCAAAACCGGCGGTAAGACCGTTATTTACACCAGCGAGATCGTAGTAGCTGGAGCTGCGGTTACCACCATAGAGGAAGTAGCCGTTGTTGACGCCAAGGTTTAACTGGTTACCCATGATACCCCATCCCCCACGGAGCTTCAGATCAGATATCCAGGTAGCCTTCTTCATAAATTCTTCCTGGGAAATACGCCAGCCGGCAGTAATAGCGGGGAAAGTACCATAAGGGTTGTTAACGAACTTGGAAGATCCATCGCGGCGGAGGGTAGCACTCAGCAGGTATTTATCTTTAAAAGCATAATCTATTCTACCCAGCAGCGAAAACAGGCCTTCCGATTCGCGGGTGCTGTAGTTGGTTTGTACGCCGGTACCGGTGGTCAGGTCGGGGAAGTAAGGATCAAAGGTGAAATAGTCTTTGGTAGTACCACCTACCGTTCTGTTGCGGCTATCGAAAGCTTCTGTACCAGCAATAATTTTCAGGTCATGCACATTATTGAATGTTTCATGATAGGTCAGTGTGTTGGTCCAGGTCCAGGCATGTGCGTTGGTAGAACCTTCTGTATAAGAGTTACTGGTAGAATTTTCCTTGTTTTCGTATTGCGGGTAGGTAAAAGAGTGTGACCATCCGGAAGATACTTCACCGCCGAAGCTGGTGCGGAAGGTGAGGTATTTGAGGAAGTCTACTTCTCCATATACATTACCAAACAGACGGGTGTTGAAGCCTTTGTTGTTACGGGAACGTACCTGCATGGCCACGGGGTTAAAAGCGTCCCCCAGCGCGTCTCCTGCAGAACCGGCAAAGTTGCCTTTAATATCATATACCGGGATAATGCTTTGTTCGCGCATAGCATGACCGATGGCGGCATCGGAGGTATTAATATCTACCGTAGGATTTTCTGACATAGAAAAAGCCAGGTTCTCTCCTACCCTGATATGGTTGGTGATGTTATATTGCGTGTTGGAGCGGACCGTATATCTGCGCAGGTAGGTGTTCATTAAAGTACCCTGCTGATTAAAATAATTCAGGGAGAAGAGATAATTTCCTTTATCACCGCCGCCGCTTACAGCCACGTTGTGGCTGGTAATAGGTGCGGGTTTGAATATTTCATGGTACCAGTCGGTACCTGCTTTATTGGCTTTTACGATCTGGTAGAAGTTACCATAATCTGTCAGGTCGGTATAGTTAGGGTTCAGGTAATACAGGGAGGGGTCTACCCTGGGATCGCCTTCCATGGCACCGGATGGCAGGATATAGTCAGGAATGACCGGCGTAGGTCCGTGACCGTATTGGTCTGTTCCGGGATCGGCGCCGGAGTTGGTATAGGCGAGCAATCTCAGGTTGGCTTGTTCCTGTGGATTGAGCGTGTTCCATACATTTCCTTTCTTTGGATATTGGCGACCGTAGTACCCATCGTAGCTTACTTTTACTTTCCCGGTACCGCGGCGGGTGGTGATGATGATCACACCATTGGAGGCACGGGAACCATAGATAGAAGCTGCGCCGGCATCTTTCAATACCTGGAGGTTGGCTACGTCATTGGGATTGAGGTCGGCGATATCGGTGGTGGGTACACCATCCACTACATATAGCGGGGAGTTGGAGCCAAAAGTGTTTACGCCGCGGATACGGATCTGTGGTGTTTCTCCGGGCTGACCAGAGCCGATAACGGTTACACCGGATGCTTGTCCCTGCAGTTGTTCTGTTACCTGTGCAGAAGGTTGTTTAATGAGGTTATCGATATTCACCACGGCGACGGAGCCGGTCAGGTCTTTCTTCTTTTGGGTGGTATACCCGGTTACCACAATTTCGTTGAGGGCGCTGGCGCCTTCTTTTAAAGTGACGTTGATGAGTTGTCTACCACCAACGGCTAAACGCTGTGTTTCATAACCGATGAAACTTACTTCCAGTTCATCGTTGCTTTTACCGGGAGCGGAAATCGTATAAGTACCTTCAGGGCTGGTGACCGTACCGATATTTGTTCCGGCGATGCGTACGGTAACACCGGGAAACGGGTTGCCTTTTTCATCTTTCACCACTCCTTTGATGGGATGTTGTTGCTGGATAACACCTGGTTCAACCGGAGCGGGTGCTACTGGTTTTCCGGTGACCATATAAAAGTGTTCCCTTACTTTTTCGTAGTGTAGGTTGAAGGGCAAGAGGGCTTTGCCCAATGCTTCTTCGGGCGACTGGCAGGCAGCGATTGACAGCTGTACCTTTTTATTTTTCACCAGGTTGCTTTTGTAGGCAATAGAAACGCTGAAGCGGTCTTCGATGAGGTGCAGCACTGTCTTCAGTGAAGACTCATCGGGTTGCAGCTCCTCACTGTTGCCGGTTTCAGGGGCAGGCTGTACATTATTGGCGGCAGCGAGGTCTTGTGCCGACACCGTTTGGGATAGGAAATACAGGGCTAATGCTTGCATTAGCAAAACACGTAAACCTTTTTTCATCTTGAACAGGTTTTAACGATTAAGGAATAGACTACTTATAATAATGAGGGGCGATCTTATTGTTTATGGATCCAGACTTCGTCGCCTCTTTGGTTGAATTGCATACGGAAAACCTTTCCCAGCTGTGTCATCATGGTATCGGGGTTGTAAATGATAGGCATTGACCCGGATACTTTGTATCGTAATAATTGTGTGTCACGAACGATCAGTGTTTTACCAAACACCTGTTGCATGAAGGTGGCCGCATCTGCCAGCGTAAAGTCGTCCATTACCAGTCTTCCGGTATGCCAGGACGTGTAGTGATCTGCGTCTACGCTCTTCTTTGTATAATCGCCATCCTGTTTATTGTAGCGGAGCATTTCGCCTGGCTGCAGGTATAGTTCGGCGGTTTTTCCGGCGGCGGGTTCACCTATATTGAGCCGTATACTCCCTTGTTGCAGTACCACTACTATTTCTTTTCCTGCACTGTTTACATTGAACTGTGTACCCAGTACTTCCACGTTGAGATTATCGTAGGTATGCACGATAAATTTCTGATGGGAAGTGGTATGTTTTACGTGAAAGAAGGCTTCTCCATCGAGCCATACTTCGCGTTTACCGTTTTCTGTTATGGCATACAGCAGTCGTGAGTCGGCATTCAGTGTTACCTGTGAAGAATCAGGCAGCAACAGTTTTTTGGTTTCGCCGAGTCGTGTATGAATGCTGACGATAGCCGGTGTATGGCTGGTTGACTGAAACCACCACCAGGCGCCTGTTAGCAGGATACCTAGTAATACCGCTGCCGCATATTTTCCTACCTTTTTCCACCCCGGTATCCGGGCGATGGTTGTTGTTTCTTCCTCTTCTGCCATGCCGTTCCACACCGCTTCCCACAGTTGTTCCTTATCCGTAGCGGAGAGGGTGTATGAGCGGAATTTAATACTATGCACCAATTGCCGGGCGTCGCTGATGATGGGTTCCTTGTCCGGGTTTTGCCGGAGCCAGGTTTCCCAAAATACATTTCTCAGTTCAGGATGTAATACCCATTCCTGGAAATCTTCATCCATTGCGAACTCCCTGGCCGTGTATGATAAATAGTTGCTGGCTGCCAAGAGAACGTGCTTTTTCTTAAAGAGACCTTCCGGAAGAAAACCTCATCACTTTTTCCAAAATATTTTTTATTTGCTTAAAAGCAGTAACAGGAGCGGCAAAGAGAGGTTCTTTTTGAGGATACCGATGGCTTTGGAGATGGTATTATAGACAGAATCTACCTGCATAGACATAATATCTGCGACTTCATTGTAGCTGAGGTTCTGAAAGAAGCGGAGGTAGATGGCTTCCCGCTGACGGCGGGTGAGGTGAGCCAATCCTTCCTGCAGGAGGCGTTTCTGCGCTTCGAGGGTTTCCTGCTGGATTAACTGGTTTTCCAGGGGAAGGGTATATTCAAATTCAAAGGCTTCCCAGGCGTCGCGGTGCTGGTAGCGGCGATCTTTACGGAGTGCCCGGAGTAAACGTCTTCTCAGGCTGCTGATCAGGTAATAGCGTACATTCTGGATGTCGGCCGACAGGTGTGCCCTGCTGATCCAGAGATCCTGGAACAGGTCCTGTAAGCAGTCCTTCACCCTTTCCTTTTCCTGGCAAAAGTGCATGCCATAATGAAAGAGGTCATCGATGTGCGCATCATATATTTCGGCGAAAGCGTGGCGGTCACCTTGTAGAAAGAGTCCCCAAAGTGAGGAATGGGAAGCCACCACGCGCAGACCTGATTTATAGGCTTTCCCTGTATTCATACATATTCTGGTTGATATACTAAAGCTTGTGAATTATTTTGACACCTGCAAATATATTTTGGTACAGGATATGTCAGGGTAATGTATATCACTAAAACTGAACTATATGAAACACCTCACTTATTGGTTGCTGTCGTTCCTGGTACTTTTCCTCAGTAGTTGTGAGCTGATAGGCGGAATATTTAAAGCGGGCGTATGGACAGGAATACTTGCCGTAGCTGTGGTAGTGGGCCTGATCATATTTTTAATAAGCCGCGGGGGGAAACGGGGGTAGTATCGTATTCCATCACGGGGAGCAGGGGAAACCGGCTTTACTGCTTTTTCTCCTGCTCCATTTTAAGCAAGGCTTCAAGTAATTCAATGCGTTTACGTTCTGTTGCCAGCAACTCGTCATACAACGCCACTATTTTCTCGATAGGATTAAACTGGTAGTTGATAACCGTATTGTTCTGATCATAGACATTGTTGATGATCACATCTTCTCTGAAGTTGCGGATAACGTCCGGAGATATTTCGAGGGCAGATGCTACTCTTTCCAATCTTTCATCATCCATAGATTCACAATTCTCCATTTTAGATAATGCCTGTTGTGTAACGCCCAGTCGACGTGCCAGGTCAGCCTGCTTGATACCACGAATTTCACGGAGGCGGGCTATTTTCTGACCTATATTCATATGAAAAAAAAGATTTGCTATAAAAGTACGTTAAACAATCAAATAATGGCCAGCCTCTCCCTTTTTTCAAATATTTCAAATACAATGCGTTAGCATTCCTTCGTTGTAAAGCACAACGGGAACGGTTGTATTTTACAACTGCAAAAACTTGCATTGCTTATAATATTATGAAATCTTTGTTTCGGTCCTGTCACAGTCCCTATATGCTGCAGCAGGAGTTACCCACAACCAGATGTTAATCGTTCTCTTCTTTGTGATCCACGTATGAAGTATCGTTTGTTAGAAGGAATAATACAATTGACAAATTAAAGATCAATGTTTCCGGTGCAACTACCGGGAACGGCACTACGTTTTTTTTAACTCAGCACTTGCAATCGATTACAAGTGATTTTAACCGCCGCAAAAAACGCGCTATGAATTATTATCTCCTGATGAAAACACCTGGCGCATAGCCACTGCCTGACAGGAAAACTCCTGTAAAGGCATCCACATTGCATGGCGATTCCACATAGCTGCAGGACCTGCGGAAAGGGTTTGCTATGTCTGCTATTCACCGCTGCAGGATAATAACTATCCGCAGAAAAGGATTGCTATGCTTATGATGATACAGCACTGCGGATAAAAATTATCTGCGGAAGGGGTTTGCTATGCCTATAACGTAAACGGATCAACGAAATTATTCCATCTTTTAAAAACAAATTATGCAAGACAAATTTTACACGGGAGTGGTGGTAATGCTGTTGCTTTTATTCCAGCTGTCTGCAGCTGTAGCAACGGCACTCCCGGCGGCAGACAAGGAAGTAAGGGGGCTGATAACAGACAGCACCGGTACACCGGTAATTGGTGTTACCATTGCCGTAAAGAATAAGCCAGGCGTGGGCACAGCGTCCGACAATAACGGGCGGTACATTCTGAAAGTACCGGAGAATGCCACCCTTGTATTTTCGATGATAGGCTTCACGGCGCAGGAGATCCCGGTGAATGGCCGGGAGGTGATTAATATAACCATGCGCCCATCCTTCAATCAGCTGGGAGAAACGGTGATTGTAGCTTTTGGTAAGCAGAAGAAGGCAGATGTAGTAGGCGCAGTAACTACTATTAATCCGGCTGAATTAAAAGTGCCTGCCAGCAATCTTACTACCGCACTCGCCGGCCGCATTGCCGGTGTAATAGGCTACCAGCGCAGCGGTGAACCGGGACAAGACAATGCCGATTTTTTTATACGGGGGGTCACCACCTTTGGTTATAAAAAAGATCCGCTGATATTGATAGATGGCATAGAGCTCACCGTAACGGACCTGGCCCGTTTACAACCAGACGATATTGCCAGTTTTTCGATTATGAAAGATGCGACTGCCACCTCTCTGTATGGCAGCCGCGCAGCCAATGGCGTGATACTGGTCACGACCAAAGAGGGGAAAGAAGGCAAAGCAGCCATTACCCTACGCGTAGAAAATTCTTTCTCCGCTCCCACCCGCAACGTGGCCCTGGCAGATCCTATCACGTATATGCGGCTGAATAATGAAGCGGTACTCACCCGCGATCCGCTGGGTCAACTACCCTATACCGATCAGAAAATTGATAATACCATTGCCGGCATCAATCCGGCGATGTATCCGGCTACGGACTGGCGGGAATCACTGTTTAAAAGTTATACCACCAACCAGCGCGCCAACCTGAATGTGAGCGGCGGCGGTACAGTAGCCCGCTACTATGTGGCCGGCTCATTTAATAAAGACAACGGGATACTGAACGTAGATAAACGAAACAACTTCAATAGCAACATCGACCTGAAAAATTACTCGCTCCGTTCCAATGTAAATGTGAACGTTACTAAATCTACCGAGATGGTAGTGCGCCTCAGCGGCTCCTTTGATGACTATACCGGTCCCATTGACGGTGGTGCAGATCTTTATAAAAAAGTAATGCGTACCAATCCCGTTTACTTCCCGGCCTACTATCCTATGGATGATGATCACCGGTATGTGCAGCATATTATGTTTGGCAACTATGATGATGGCAGTAACAGTTACTTATTGAATCCCTATGCAGACATGGTGAAGGGATATAAAAATTATTCCCGCTCCATGATGGCTGCACAGTTTGAGGTAAAACAGGATCTTTCTTCACTGACAGAAGGCTTGAACTTCAGGACCATGGTGAATGTTACCCGCAACACTTATTTTGATATCACCCGTGCCTACCAGCCTTTCTGGTACCAGGCCGGCGCTTATGATAAATTACAGAATACCTATAAACTGGATTTATTGAATGAAGAACTGGGGACGGAGTACCTGAATTATGTGCCGGGCACTAAAACCGTGAATTCGAGTTTTTATATGGAATCGGCATTGAACTACAACCGTACTTTTCATGAAGATCATACGTTGAGCGGCTTGTTTGTGTTTATGGTCCGGAATAATCTCACCGGCAATGGTGCTGATCTGCAGGCCTCTCTCCCCTTCCGTAATGTAGGACTGGCGGGCCGTGGCACCTACTCTTACAAAAACAGGTATTATGTAGAACTGAATTTTGGATATAACGGATCGGAACGTTTTCATGAATCGCACCGTTACGGATTTTTTCCTTCAGCAGGTGTAGCCTGGAGTGTATCCAATGAAAAATTCTTTGAGCCTTATAAGCATGCGATCTCTAATCTCCGTTTGCGTGCCACCTATGGTTTATCCGGTAATGATGCCATTGGCGATCCCACTGATCGTTTCATGTATTTGTCGAACGTAAACATGAATGACGCGACCAAAAGTGCTGTATTTGGCCGTGACAATGGGTATAGCCGATCCGGCATTTCTTTATCGAGGTATGCAGATCCGAACATCAGCTGGGAGCTGGCGAAGAAAACCAACCTGGGGCTTGAGTTAGGATTGTTTGGCAAAATGGATATACAGGCAGATTTCTACCAGGAGCGACGCAGTAATATTCTGATGACAAGAACCGCTACCCCTGCTACCATGGGGCTTTCCGCACAACCCCGTGCCAATGTGGGCGCCGCGCAGGGTCAGGGAGTAGATTTATCGGTAGACTACAATCATTCTTTCAGTGAGCGTTTCTGGTTGCAGGGAAGGATCAACTTCACCTATGCCACGAGTAAATTCACGGTGTATGAAGAGCCGTCTTATGATGGCGCACCCTGGAAACTACATGTCAATTATCCCATCTCCCAACAATGGGGATATATAGCAGAGCGCCTGTTTGTAGATGATGCAGAAGCAGCCAAATCTCCCAAACAAAATTTCGGAGAATATGGTGGTGGAGATATCAAATACCATGATGTAAACGGCGACGGGCAGATTACACAGCTGGACCAGGTGCCGCTGGGTTATCCCACCACGCCTGAAATTACTTATGGCTTCGGGTTTTCTGCCGGTTATAAAAGATTTGACCTCTCTGCTTTTTTCCAGGGATTGGGCAGGGAATCGTTCTGGATCAATGCACGTGCCACCGCACCATTCGTGAGTTATTACTACGACAATGAAGTATTATCCGGTAAGCCACAGAACCAGCTGTTACAGGCATATGCCGACAGTCACTGGTCGGAAGAGCACCGGGATTTATATGCGTTATGGCCCAGGCTGAGCACTACTGCCATTGGCAATGACAACAACTCCCAGCAGAGTACCTGGTTTATGCGCAATGGCGCCTTTATCCGGTTGAAGCAGGTAGAAATAGGTTATACCATCCGTCAGTGGAAGCAGATCAAAAGTCTGCGTTTTTACTTCAACGGCACCAATCTGCTGACCTGGAGCAAGTTTAAATTATGGGATGTAGAGATGGCGGGTAACGGTCTCGGCTACCCGGTGCAACGCGTATTTAACATGGGCGCCCTGGCGACCTTCTGACCACTTCTTAACTGTATATGATGAAAAAAGTAATCAGCCTTATATTTCTTTTTCTGTTGGCGCATTTATTCAACAGCTGTAAAAAGTTCCTGGATATTGTGCCTGACAACGTAGCTACTATTGACTATGCTTTCCGGTTAAGGTCTACCGCAGAACGTTTCCTATTCACCTGTTATTCCTATATGCCTGCATTAGGCAACTTTGACGGCAACCCCGCTAATGCTGCCGGCGATGAATACTGGTTGCCCGTTACCAATACTTCCAATGCATGGCAGATTGGGCGTGGCAACCAGAACGTGGTGAACTGTTACATGAACTACTGGCAGGGCGCGGCCGGTGGTAAAGATTTGTTTGAAGGTATCCGTCAGTGCAATATTTTCCTGGACAACATAGACAAAGTACCGGATATGACTTCTACGGAACGGGAGCGATGGACGGCAGAAGCGCAGTTCCTGAAAGCTTATTATCATTTCTGGTTGTTCCAGATGTATGGGCCTATACCGCTGATCAAAGAAAACATTCCCGTGGGCGCTCCGCCTGAGCAGGTGTATCCGGCGAGGGAGCCGGTAGATTCCTGTGTGAACTACATTGTAGCGCAGCTGGACGAGGCAGCAGGTCATTTGCCGGATAAAATAGAAAATGAAGTGTCAGAATTAGGCCGTATCACCAAAGCGATTGCCCTCACCGTAAAAGCACAGGTGCTGGTAGTAGCTGCCAGTCCCCTGTTTAACGGCAATACAGACCATGCCGGCTTTAAAGGTCCCGATGGCCGGTTGTTATTTGCCCCCACGGTAGACCAGGAGAAATGGGTTCGGGCTGCGGCGGCCTGCAAAGCAGCACTGACGCTGTGTGAATCGCAGGGCTACCGGTTGTATACTTTTAATCCGCAATTTTTCCAGTATAAAATTTCTGACACCACGCGGGTGGAGCTGAGTATCCGCAATGCCATCACCGAAAAATGGAATCCTGAAATTATCTGGGGCAATACCAATAGTCTGGCTGGCACCATACAGGCCAGTGCTACGCCGCGGGGACTGGACCCTTCCAAAACGGCCAACAGTGCTACTGTGGGCAACATTGCACCTACCCTCAAAATAGCGGAGATGTTTTACAGCAATCATGGTGTTCCTATTACGGAAGACAAAACCTGGGACTACAATGGCCGTTTTAAGCTCCGTACAGGCACGCATGCCTACCGGTATGATCTCCAGGAAGGTTATCAGACCGTAGCCCTGCATTTCGACCGGGAACCCCGTTTTTACGCAGACCTCGGATTTGATGGTGGCATCTGGTACGGGCAGGGATTGTTCAACGACAATGCGAACCTGTTTTTTGTTTCCAGTAAAAAGGGGCAGCCTGCGAGCGCGCAGAATCAATCGTCCTATTCCGTGACCGGTTACTGGCCGAAGAAGCTCGTGAACTTCAACAATGTAATTGGTGATGGTACCACTTACACCATACAGAACTATCCCTGGCCGGTGATCCGTCTTGCTAATCTTTATTTGTTGTATGCAGAAGCAGAAAATGAGGCAAATGGTCCCGGAGCGGAAGTATACAAGTACATTAACCTGATCCGGGAGCGGGCGGGTTTACCTACTGTAGAAAATGCCTGGACCAACTACTCCCGCAATCCGGGTAAGTTCTCCAACAAAGAAGGGATGCGGGACATCATCCAACGGGAACGCCTGATTGAATTAGCCTTTGAAGGGCAGCGTTACTGGGATATCCGCCGGTGGAAAAAGGCCACGGATGAATTTAACAAACCCATTACCGGCTGGGATCTGGCGCAGGAAGATGCGGCGGCATACTACCGGGAGAAAGTAATCTATAACCAAACCTTTACCACCAAAGATTATTTATGGCCGATCCCGGAGTCGGAGCTGTTGAGCAATAAAAAAATTAATCAGAATCCCGGTTGGTAATCTTTATAAAACGAACTACTCATGACTAAAAATATTATTTATCTCGGGCTGCTATGCCTTTGTTGCTGTAAAGAAGATACGATGAGTCCTCTTAACAATGATGAAGCGCCAGGTCCTGTTACGAATGTGACCGCAGAAAGTATTTCCGGCGGTGCAAAGATTACCTACAACCGGCCCAAGGATAATACCCTGCTGTATGTAAAAGCGGTATATGCCATCCGTCCCGGTGTGGAGCGGGAAGTAAAAGCTTCTTACTATCAGAACAATCTTACCATCGACGGGTTTCCGGATACCCTGGATTATCCGGTGAAGTTGTATGCTGTGAGTCGTGGTGAAAAAGCCTCGGCTCCTGTTACCATCTCCATAAAACCCCTTACCCCACCGGTAAAAGAAGTATTCAGGCAACTTAAAATGTCGGCGACTTTTGGTGGTGTGCGGATCAACTTTGTAAATACTGCAGAAGCAGATATTGTGATTTCGGTACTGGCAACGGATTCGACCAATGACCTGGTACCGGCGGAAACATTCTACACCAAAAGAAAGGAAGGTACTTTTGCCGCCCGTGGTTTTAATACCAACAAAAGGAAATTCGCCGCCTTTGTACGGGATCGGTGGAATAATCATTCCGACACACTGTACGCAGAACTGGCGCCTTTGTTTGAACAGCAACTGGAGAAGACAAAATTCAAGGAGGTTGATCTTCCAACAGATACTTATGCCGGGCATATCAGCACCAAAATACCTAATCTGTGGGATGATAAACTGTCGACCAACATTTTCCATACCAAGCCTGGCAGCGGGCTGCCACAGTGGTTTACGATGGACATGGGCGTAACCGCCACCCTGAGCCGGTTCCGGTTATATCATCGGGATGGTACCACCGATGGGCCTTATACCGGGGGTGATCCGAAGATTTATGAAATATGGGGCAGCAACAATCCGGCTACTGATGGCAGCTGGGAAAGCTGGACACTGCTCTCCCGTTTTGAATCCGTGAAACCCTCCGGGCTACCCGAAGGAACGGTGACCACAGAAGATAAGCAGTTTGCTACGGTTGATGGAGAAGATTTCGACTTCCCGGCCAACATCCCTCCTGTGCGATACCTGCGTTTTAAAACGATCAAGGTGTGGGGAGCGCTGGATCATATGTACATCGCAGAGTTAACGTTCTGGGGTAATGTGAAGTAATCATAAAACAAATCATCATGAAAATATTCTTTCCTTATTGTATGATACTGCTCCTACTATCGGCCTGCAGCAAAATGGATGATACCTATAAACCCTTCATTGGAAAAGGAGAAATTACTTATGCCGGCGCCGTAGATTCCGTGAAAGTATTTCCCGGCAAAAACAGGCTGCAGCTATCATGGCTGCTCACCGACCCGCAGGTGACCAAAGCCAAAATATACTGGAACAACAAAAGTGATTCGCTGGACATGGTGTTGAAAAGAGTGTATGAAGTAGATACAGTGAACGTGATATTGTCGCCCTTACCGGAAGGCGCCTACTCTTTTGACATTTATACTTTTGACGACAGTGGGAATAAATCCATTAAAGTGAGTACCACCGGGCAGGTATACGGAGAAAGGTATACCAGTTCTCTTTTACCAAGACCTGTTAAAAGCGCGCTCTATTCCAATGGTACCGTGGCCATCACCTGGGGCAGTGCGGATTCACATGTGACCGGCACCAAACTTACCTACACCGATGCCTCCGGGACACTGCAGCGTGTAACCGTTCCCGTAGATTCCAACACCACTACTCTTTCCAATTTTGATTTCGGTATTCCCTCCTTCGATTATGCAACGGAGTACAAGCCGGATACCGCGGCGATTGATCTTTTTTATACCGACTATCAAACGGTGGCCGTTAAAGGGCCGCCACTGGAATACGCTAAAAATACCTGGACCGCTACGGCCTCTGACTATGACGAGCCTTCCGGTCGCGGGCCTGGCAATGCGATCGACAACAATCCTTCCACCGTATGGCATATGTCTAAAGTTGCGGGCCTTACGTATCCGCATACCATCAGTGTAGACATGGGCGTAGTGAACCTCGCGTATGGCTTTACATTTATACAACGTACCCCATTAGATGGTCCGCTGAAGCTGGTGGAAATTGAAGTAAGCAGTGATAAAACGACCTGGGAGTCGTTGGGCTCATTTACGTTGCTATCTACCGCAGACAAACAATTTATAGAACTAACGGACACGGCTACCTTCCGTTACTTCCGGGTGATAGTAAGGTCGGATTATAAGAATTCAAATTTTACCGCGCTGGCGGAGGTAGGCGTTTATAAGAGATAAGAATTACGAATTACGAATTACGAATTACGAATTACGAATTACGAATTTGCGGGGAGACAGTAAACGCGTGTATCTTTCCATAACTACGTAATTCGTAATTCTCTCCTGAAATAAAAACAAACATATTGATCGTGCAACCATTACATGTAATTATAATACAATACATTCCTGCGCCGGGCCGGCTATTGCGCGTCGGCGGAATTAATAAAAAAGTATATAAATAATCGCTTGAAAATTTTGTAAACTGAAATTAATGTTTACTTTTGCATCCCGCTGGTGAAGCTACTGGCGGTACTCGCAAGGGTAAAAGTACCGGTAATAAATCGGGACGTAGCGCAGCCCGGTAGCGCGCTTGCATGGGGTGCAAGAGGTCGCTAGTTCGAATCTAGTCGTCCCGACGAAAAGGCTAAAATCATTGTAACGCTTTGTTACGCGATACGCCAAAAAGCCCGCAGATATTGTATCTGCGGGCTTTTTCATTTTTGCCCCATATCAATTTATATCATCGAATTTCAAGTTGTCGGCAGAGTAATCCGGTGAGTAGGTCAGTGAGTAACTTTACCTACTCAACGTAGATTCCTCGTCATATGTATTGATTTGCATTTCAAATCATTACAAAGGATATCATCTTATTTCAAATGATATCAGCGGCTTTGTTTCTACTCATTTTTTGGGCCTGTGAGCCACGATCCAGAGAACATGATTTGTCCATCTAAAATGTAGAAGAAATGAGAAGTGAAAACACTTTCGGCGTGCGCTATGCTATACGCCTGAACAAAAACAAACGGAAAGACTATTCCGTCTTTGCCAGAATCTCCTGTAATAATTCCGCTGAAAGAGAACTAACGATTAAAGGCAGTTTTCAAATGGAAGATTGGGATGATGGTAAGGGTTGGCCTAATCTTACCACTAAAGAGTTAAAGGAATTCGCCACTTATCTTGAAAAAGTAAAATCAAAATTAACAGCTATCTTCCAGGATCTTGAATTGAAAGAAGGTGTGCTGACTGCCGAGAATGTCAAAAATTGTTACCTCGGCATTGGACCAGACATTCAGAAAGTCACCATGCTCCAACTCTGCAAAATCGCTTATGACAAGTTTAAAACCGAAATCAAGAAAGGAAGCATCAAAAACTATGGCGCTACAAATGGCTATGTAGAAAGGTACTGTCAATGGAAATACGCTGCGGGTGATATCCCCCTCCGCCACCTTAATTTTAACTTTATTGACGGTCTATATACCTACATCCTTCAAAATCCAATTAAGCCGAATGACCCCTGTAATAAGAATGGAGCCAT